>RFHM01000042.1 GCA_003696865.1 Acidobacteriota bacterium
TCGCCATTCCGCCGGTGATGGGAGCCTTCGTTCGAGCGCAGGGCAATGTGGGGTACGCCACCGGATTCGTCGTCTTCATTGGCCTGGCCATTCTCTCGCTCGCCCTGGCCTACGTGTTGAAGCGATCGCATGCCGCTCACGCTCAAGCCGTGGAAATGCGAGCGGGATAGATGGCCCTGACGAGGAATCATCCCATGCTGCACAATCATACGATCGTTGGCCTCATCCGTCGTCGCTTCACCCTGACAACCGGGAGCGGTGAATCAAGGACGAGCGATGGAGGGCGATGGATAATGGGTCGCCGAGAACGAATGAAAGATCATAGCAGAATCGCCGCCTCTCTCTTTTGGGCAATGGTCGTGGTAGTGGCGATGCCGCTCCTCACCCTTCATGTGTATGCTCAGGAGGCGACAGAACACTCGTCCTCACCGCCCACAGAGCCTCATAATCATACGCGGTCACTCTCTCACCAAGAGACCAAGCAGCTCAACCAGGCGACTGAAGAGTGGTTGAGCGTGGGAGGCGAGATCCGTCTGCGATGGGAAGGGAGACGTCATGCCGGCTTCCGCTCCGGGAATGATGATGGATACCTGCTCACCCGATTCCGCTTCCATCTGGATGTCCATCCCGGAGAGTGGTTTCGCGTGTACGTCGAGGGTCAAGATGCGCAAGCTCTCGGGCTGGCCGGGGGGCCGGACCCCCCCGTATTCCAGGATACCTTCGATCTTCGACAAGCCTATATCGATCTCTTCCACCGCCAGAAGAGGGGCCTCGGACTGCGCCTGGGGCGGCAGGAATTGATCTTTGGCGAGGAGCGCCTCATTGGCGCCTTCAACTGGGGGAATACGGCTCGCACGTTCGATGCCGTGCGGGTTTACTATGACACCAAGGCCATTCGGCTGGACGCGTTTGCCGCCGCAGTGGTGCGCATTCAAGATGAGCGGTTCAATCGGACGGCCAAAGGAGATAACCTCTATGGCGTGTATGCCGCTTTCCCTCGGTGGATTCCACGAGGCCGATGGGAGGTGTATACCTTGTGGCGCGCCCAGTCGCAGACGGTGAACGAGCGAGGAGAGAGAGGCGATGCTGATCGCGTGACGTTCGGCACCCGACTGGTGGGCAAATTGCCGCACAACTTTGACTATGGAGTGGAGCTCGCCGGACAGGCGGGTGATGTCGCCGGCGACCGGGCGCGGGCTTGGGCGGCTCACCTCCAACTGGGATACACACTGGCCCGCGTTCGCCTCAAACCACGATTCCTCGCCGAATATAATTTCGCCTCCGGCGATGATGACCCCAACGATGGGAAGGTCGGCACTTTCGATCAACTCTTCCCCACCAATCACAACAAATATGGCATCGCCGATCTGGTGGGATGGCGAAACATACATAACCTGCGGCTCGGTCTCTCCCTCAAGCCAGTGGACCGCGTGGGCCTGAATGTCGATGTCCATTCTTTCTGGTTGGCCAGTCGACGCGATGCGCTGTATAACGCGCCCGGTCGCCCTGTGGCCAGGATTCTCGACGGCGCGGTCAGCAGGCATGTCGGAGAAGAGATCGATCTCTATGGCTCGATCAAATTGACGCCCTACTTCTCGCTGGGAGCGGGCGCGGCCCACGTCTTCGCCGGTCGATTCCTCAAACAGGCCACCCCCGGTGAGAACACGAGTTTCGCCTACGCCATGGCCTCGTATCATTTCTGAACCTCGCGCCCCGAGCGATGTGAGATTGTCTTGAATCAATTGTGCTCATTTGAAAGCTCCACCGAAGGACTCGCCTGGCCTGATCTCGAGAAACGCCGAAGTGATTGAAAACCTGTCCATTCACGGGATGGATTTCTGCCTGTGGTCAGGATTGATTCCCGCGCTCGATCCTCTTGACAAGATGCATATGGTCAATGTATACAAGTTGGGAGGCGGGCCATGAAGGAACTAGTTGGGTGCAGGGGGGTTCAGTGGGACGAAGGTAATGCTGAAAAGAATCGGATCAAGCACGGCGTCTCGAGGCTCGAGTGTGAGGAGCCATTTTTTAATGAGCCTTTCATTGTGACCAAGGATGAGAAGCATTCGCAGGAGGAAAACAGATACTACGCTCTCGGGCAGACTCATGCTGGACGATTGTTGTTTATTGTATTCACCATCCGGGAAGATATGATCCGCGTGATCTCAGCCCGAGATATGAGTAGAAAAGAGCGGAGGATATATGAAAAGGCGAAAAAAGAGAATTAAAAAGGTGCCCCGATTCTCATCTGAGGACGAGGAGCGCGACTTTTGGGCCAAGCACGACTCAACAGAATTCGTCGATTGGAGCAAGGCTGAGAACGTGAAGCTGACCTATCTCAGGCCTTCAACCAAAACCATCTCGATACGGCTGCCGGAAGCATTACTTCGAGATCTGAAGATTCTCGCCAATAAGAGAGATGTTCCCTATCAATCTCTGTTGAAGATCTTCTTGGCGGAGCGAATAGAGCAAGAATGGCGCTCGGGATTGCAATCACCAAAGTCCGGCCGATAAGATGAGCCACGTGCCGTGGCCATTCACACTCGACCTTGTCCATATAGCCGCCCCCATTTGTTCGCGATCGTCGTGGCAATGGACAAACGGGAGTCAGACGTGGAATGCCATCGCCACCTCCAACCGCATACTCTTTATCCTCGAACCAGTTTGGTCCGGGCGCGCGGACTTTGACAAACGAACCACTGGCTTCTGATCTGAACCTCGCGCCCTGATAGATTGTGATCTTTCCCCCATCGAGCCGGCGCGCTCGGGCACGATTGGCCGGACTCGCCACTCTCTCTTTGAACGTCGAACAACGAGCCGCGAGTCCAGATCCGCAGCTCAGAATCGCAGTGCGACGCCTCCAATCCACGTCGCGCCGGGCGTGCGAAATCCATCTTCGAAGTACGTATCGTCAAAGACGTTGTCCACCTTGGTATAGAAGCGCAAACTCCGATCCTCAGAGAGAGGAAGCGTGTAGCTCACGCCCAGATCGGCTTTGATCGGCCCATCGAAGATGAATGCCCGCGTCCGATCGCCGGTGAAGAAGGGGAACGCATAATCGCTGGCCGCGAAGAGATCGAAGGTGAGACGAATGCGCCGGGCGAGACGTTGCGTCACAACGAGCGTGAACATGTGGTCGGAGATCTCCAGCGTTTTGGGGAAATCCAGGATGCTCGGCGCGCGCTCATCAGCGTTGGTGTACGTATAGGAGAGCGAAAAATCGAGCGTCGCCGTGGGCGTTCCTTCCACGCTCACTTCCACGCCACGGGCCAGGCCACCGCCCGTGTTCAGATAGCCGCTCGATCGCCCGAAGGGATCAGTGGCCGGATTGATGCGTCCGCTGCTGTCGAAGGCGATGACCTCCTGCAGGCGGGTATAAAAATAAGTAGCGCTCAGCGCGAGGCGACCGCCGGCCAGCGATTGATCCACGCCGGCATCGAAGGCGATGGAGCGTTCTGGCCGCAGTCGCGGATCGCCGAATGGGAAAAAAGTCCCGAAGAAGAACGAAGCCCCAAACCGCTCAAACAGCGACGGCGCGTGATAGCCATTGCCTACGTGGGCGCGCAGTTTGGTCTCGGTCGCTGCCACCGTGTAAGCGATCGAGGCATCGCCGGTATATGCCGTCTGAGGACTCCGGAGCGGCACTTCGGTGAAGCGCGTCGTTCCGCCCACGAACTCCGGTCGCGAGAGATCGAATGCCTGGACGCGCCCGGCCAATGAGATCTGAAGCCGGCGATCCAGTAATGGAAGCTGATCCTGCACGAAGACGGTATGACTCCGCTGTTTGATGTGCGAGCGGGCCAGAACGCGGTTGGTCGGATCGGGATTTTCATCCTGAGAGATGTTGGTGAACGTTTCTCGCTCGTATTCGTAGCCCGCCGAGAGAAGATTCCATCGTCCTAACCAGAGATCGGCGCGCAGATTGAGCGTGTCGATGCGCCCCCGGAAATCACTCTGATTGCCGAACGAGGGCTCGAACCGTACGCCCGCCGGCCCGTCGCGGAACGTCCGATCGGTGGCCACATGCTGGAAACTGAGGCGATAGCTGACCGCTTCGCTGAGCCGATGAGAAAAGATCACGGCTCCGGCGAAGAAATCGGCCGTTCGTCGGGAGTCGGGATCATCTACGTCGGGCACGAAGGTCGCCTGCCCCACATCAAAAGACCGGCCGGCTTCCAGCCGTCGCTGTTCCGATCTGGGCAGCGCGATGGCGGGAATGGACCCGCGCGGCGGAAATGTCCTGCCGGGCGCAGCGAAAGGACTATCGTTCAGTTGGAGGAAGGAATCCGCAGCCCAGATCCGCCCACTCACCGAAATAGTGGGCGTGAGGTTCACTTGCGCGAATCCTTGACCACTCGTGTTGCGGGTGGCATCGTTGCCGTCGATGCCCCCGGCCACATTCAGATGCGTCACCGCCGCACTATACTGGAAACGATCTCGACCCAGCCCGCCGGCCACCTGCCCGCGGCCGCGGAACAGATCGAGCATTCCCCCTTCCAGCTGCAGCTGACCATGGGTCGGACCGCCTCCGCGATCGGTGACGATATTGATGACGCCGCCGATGGCATTGGTGCCGTAGAGCGACGAGCCCGAGCCACGAAGCACTTCCACCCGCTCGGGATTGACGACGAGCAAGTCTTCGAGGAACGAGGTGGCATCGCCCTGAATGGTCGCCGCATCGCGGAACCGAAGCCCGTCGATCAAGATGGCCGTGTCCTGATTCCGCAAGCCACGAATCTTGATCTTGGTGAGCGCGCCCGGACCGCCGAGTTGCTGAATGCGCAGTCCCGGCGTGCGGCGGATGCTCTCGCCGATGGAGCGTTCATCCCGATTCTGGATCTCCTTGGCATCCACCACGGTGATGGCTTTGGATACTTCATCCACCGACTGGGCCGTCGCCGAGGCCGTCACGATGACTTCGGCTCGCACACGCCCGACCTCTAATTGCACATCGACGGTGAGCGAATGTCCTTTTTCCACTCGCAGGCTGCGCAGGGCACGAGCGAAGCCCTCGGCTTCGACCTCCAGAAGATACGGGCCGGCAGCCAATCGTTCGAACCGGTATTGGCCGGCTTCATCAGTCGCCGTGGTCAGACGAATCCGCCCATCGCGCTCATAGAGTCTCACCTGGGCGCCCACGATGACCGCACCCTGAGGATCGGTGACGCGCCCGGTGATGACGGTGACGGTTTGAGCACCTACCGGTAGCGAGAGAGCCAATAGCCCGACACACCAGAGCATGCACGAAGTTGTTCTTCTCATGGTTGATCGCTCCTTCATGCCCCCGGTCTTCACGGCCGGGGGGAAGATGGTCCTGAAAAGAATCAGGCGCCGGTCCCACCATGGATGCGCGGTCGAACGGGACGAGGAGATGCCGGTGGCGGAGATAAAACAAAAAGCCTCCACCCGACTCGCAAGGATCGAGGACGCGAGCCCGGCAGAGGCTTCCGATCAGCAAAGCACTCACTGCCTCACGGTGCGGCCACTCTTTCCTCGAAGAGTCGAGCGCGCGAGACTTTGGGCAGGTTTCCTGACTGAGCTCCGCGGCGTCCACTCATTGGCGCCGCATCCCTGCTCGGCCTTCCCACGCTGGCCGCGCAGTGGCCCTCGGTGAGCAGAGACATGAGAGAGCATCACAGTGGCGGGACCGTGCGGGATTCTCACCCGCTTCCCTATTATCCCACTGCCACGCAGCGGGCACCCAAAGTCGGTTCAAAGAGCCAGCCGGAGCCGCGACTATAACATACCTATCAAAAAGGTGTCAAGCTGAGCCTCTCCACGCGGAGAAAGGAGACCTTGTCGAACGCCCGAATGTCATACGCCCCAGAGGACGTCGACCGAAGCCACCGCGAGGAGCTCGCCCATCGGCGATCAAGGTCGCTCACGTCACGCTTCGCAGAGCGAGCGCAAAATGCCATCGTCGTGCTCTCGTGCTCCTATGGCGAATTTCGCCGCGCTCCACCCGGAACCCTCCTCAAATCAGCGAGCCGAGCCATCGGGCGACGTGGTAGAGCACGACAATATATGCATAAGCCAGAAGCAAGATGGCTATCGGATAAAGAATGGCCACTAACACTGAACTCCCCGCATGATCATCGTCTATTCGGGTATGCATCGTCACCTCCGCCGCTCTCGTTTTCCCCCAATGAGTACAGTTCTCATGTTAAAGTAACACGCCACCTCTCCCGTCGTCAATTCACTGCGTCCACGAGCACATCTTCGCCCGCCCACTCCCATACCCAGGAGCACGAGCACTTATGCAGCGAGCCCGGAAACGGGGATCTCATATCCTTCAGGTGCCGGCGATGAAGATGGTGAGCGACGGCGCACCATTCCCTATCCCCATGGTTGACATTACCCACGCCAAGCAGTACCACCCGGCCAATTCCGGCGGGTACCAAAAGCACATCGACGAGAATATCCTTCATCTTGATCCTGAACGGAATGGAGGTGTTCACCCACGCTCATCCCACCGCAGCTTCTGAAATCTTCCATCGAGCGGCGGAGAGTTGGATGTGACGCCAGAATGAGCTACCATATGGCCTCGATATGAACAAGCGTGTGGTGATCACCGGCTTGGGACTGGTCACACCCCTGGGTTTGGGTGTGGTCGAGAATTGGGATGCCTTGGTTCATGGGCGCTCGGGTATCGATCGCATCACCCGATTCGACGCTTCGGAATTTCGCGTCCAGATCGCCGGCGAGGTCAAGGGATTCAACGTCGGAGATTACCTGGATCGGAAAAAAGCGAAGGCCATGGGAATCTTCACTCACTATGCGATCGCGGCCACGCAGATGGCCGTCCGCGATGCCGGACTGGAGATGGGAAAGGAAAACCCCGAACGCGTCGGCGTGGTCATCGGCACAGCGATGGGTGGGATGCAAGAGACCGAGGAAGGCTATCGGAGATTTCTCCAGCGTGGACCCCGGCGCGTCTCCCCATTTGCCGGTCCGCGAATGCTGTTGAACATGGCCGCCGGAGAAGTGGCGATCCTCCTCGGCGCCAAGGGACCGGTCAACTGCACGGCGACGGCGTGCTCGGCCGGCGCGCACGCCATCGGCGACGCCTTCAAGTACATTCAGCTCGGGTATGCCGACGTCATGATCGCTGGCGGCAGCGAGGCTTCCATCACGCCCTATTACGTTGCCGGATTTGATGCCACCGGTGCGCTCTCGCACCGTAATGACGAACCGCAACGAGCGAGCCGTCCTTTCGATCGGGAGCGCGATGGCATGGTCCTTGGCGAGGGTGCGGGCATTCTCGTACTCGAGGAGTATGAGCGAGCTCGGCGACGGGGTGCGCCCATCTATGCCGAACTGGTCGGTTTCGGTACGACCAGCGATGCCCGCTCGCCGGTGATTCCCGATCCCGAGGGCGGAGCGCGCTGCATGTTGATGGCTCTTGACGACGCCCGCCTGTCGCCCGACCGAGTCGATTATATCAACGCTCACGGCACGGCCACGCGGTACAATGACTGGCACGAGACGTTGGCCATCAAAGCCGCGTTCAAAGACCATAGTCGTCGTCTCAAGATCAGCTCCACGAAGTCCATGACCGGGCATCTGTCAGGAGCGGCGGGAGCCGTGGAAGCGGCTTTCTGTGCACTGGTCATCAAACACGGCGTGATTCCTCCCACCATCAACTACGAGTACCCCGATCCGAAGTGCGATCTGGATTACACGCCCAACGAGGCCTGTCCTTGGGACGTGAAGGTGGCGCTATCGAATTCCATGGGATTTGGTGGCAGTAACGCCTGTCTCGTGTTCAGGAAAGTGTGACGCGCCGAAGAGACGATTGCCCGCTTTCGCTCTTCACTACCCCATCAACATGAGATCTTTTCCCATCCCCGTGCCGGATGAGGCAGTCAATCGCGACTTCCGGCCAGCACTCTCTGTAATTCCTGCTTCTGGACCTTTCCCAAAGGCGTCTTGGGGAGCTCACTCACGATGTGTACGCGTCGAGGAACCTTAAAGGGTGCCAGATGTTGACGACAGTGCTCCAGGATTTCCTTCCCCGTGACGGTGAGCCCCGGGCGAAGCGTGACCAGGGCCACGGGAATTTCGCTCCCTCCTCGTTTTTCGCCGATGACCGCCGCCTCCATAACCGCCGGATGGCGGCTGAGAACATCTTCTATTTCCTTGGGGTAGACATTGATGCCTTGAACGACGATGACATCTTTCTTGCGATCGACGATATAGACGTACCCCTCGGCATCACGCAGGCCCATATCGCCAGTCAGTAGCCAACCCTGGCGCAAAGCCTCTCGCGTGGCTTCGGGGTGATGATAATACCCTTTCAGGACGCCCGGACTCTTGACGGCAATTTCGCCAATCTCTCCCGGAGGAAGACGTCTCCCTTGAGGATCAAGAATATCCACTTCCACGCCGGGGATGGGGAGACCGACCGATCCGGGTTTCCGCGGGCCCTCCATGCGATTGATGCAGATGAGCGGTCCTCCTTCGGTCATCCCATATGCCTCGAGCAACGGGACGCCGAACGTGCGCTCGAACTTCTCCCACGTCGCGGGAGTCAACGCGGCACCGCCCGAAATGGCCATACGCAAGCTGGACAATGCCGCCTTCACGCCGGGAATGCGCTTGGAGACGAGGATGTGAAAGATGGGCGGCACGGCGGGCAGGATGGTGATGCGATGTTGAGCGATGAGGTGCACCAGTTTTTCGAACGACCGTCCGATCTCGGTTAAAACGATCTGGGCTCCTTCTCGAAGAGCGTAGAAGAGACCGAGCGTCAGCGGAAAGATGTGAAAGTGCGGCAGCATGATCAATACATTATCGCTCGGATAGAATGGAATGGCTCGATGGATGGATTCCAGGTTAGCCAGATATCCGCCATGCGTGAGCATCGCCCCTTTGGGCCGACCGGTCGTCCCCGACGTATAAGCGATGAAGGCCACATCGTCGGATCGGACCCTGGATGGCAGGTCACGCTCGGGCATCCCTTCGGTGCAGGCCGACCAGGAGATGGCCTGCTCGGATTCCCCATCGACACAGATCACGCTGGTGAGTGCTGGTAATGACGAGCGGATGGCCTCGATCTTGGAGAGATGCGCCGTCGAGGTGATCACCAGGCGCGTGCCGGAGTCGCCCAGCATGAATTGGAGTTCGGAACGCGTCTGGCGCGTATTACAGGGGATGGCGATGGCTCCCGCCTTGGCGACGGCGTGATAGCTCACGACTGCCTGCCAACAGTTGTCCAACAGGATCACCACGCGATCGCCCGTCTGGAGACCCGCGGTTTGGATGAGTCCATGGGCCAATCGATTCGTCTCCAGGTGCAGAGCCCGGAAACCGAACTGACGATCATCGACGGTGAGGGCGGTGCGATCGCCCCACCGGTCGGCGGCTTCAGCCAGAATGTCTCCTAACATCATCTCCTCCGTTCACCGGGCGACAGGCGCCCGCATCTGGTTGACCACCTGCTCGGCCCGCGCGGCCAGCTCGTTGAGTCGAACTTCGATCTCCCGTCGATACCGTTCGATGGTCTCCTTATCGGCATCTGCCGGGACGTAGAGCGGACCATCGACGAGCATCACGACTTGAGAAAAAGGATGCACGAGAGCGAACTTCGGCCAGGTCTTGGCCAGAATGTGTTGTCGCGTGGCCCAGGAGCGCACGAGCAAAATCGGTCGCCCCGTCATCCGCCCCAACAGGACGATTCCAGAATTGGCCCGCCGAGCCGGTGGACGAGGACCATCACACACGATGATGCCCACGTATCCTTGCTGCGTCACTAGTTGACTGAACTCATAAATCGCCTCCGTACCTCGCCGAGAGCTGGAACCGCGAACCGTCCGGAGTCCGAATCGCCGGAGAAAGAAGTCACCCAACTCACCCTCCTGGCTCAAGCTCACCAGAATGGCGAACTTCCTCTTTCTGGCAAATTGAAACAAATATCCCACGGTGAAGATCATATCCTGGTGCCAGCAGGTGAGCAGGAAGGGCTCATCATTGGCCAAATACCGCTCCAGCTCCCCCATGATGGTGATGCGACACGTCACGTAGAGCGCCCTCACGTAGATCCAAGTCAACCAGAATGCCCCCTCCAGGCTCACTCGACGCAGCCATTTCTTCAGCATCATCGTCTGCGCGCGCTTCTCTGCGAAAGCACATTTTAGAGAGATCCCCCTTGCAATTCAACCACCAGGGCTTCAAAATTGGGAGCGCGATTCCGGAGATGTTTTGGTGGGAACAGCACATCTTGAGCTGAGGAGAGACATGTCATGTCCAGACAGAGTGGCGTGATCGTGAGCGTGGTGGGATTATGGTTCCTCTTGCTCGGGGGTCAACCGGTGAGGGCGCAATCGGGCTCGGTGATGGGTACCGTCGTCGATGAGCGCGGAGCCGCCATCCCTGGCGCCGTCGTCACGGTGAAGAACGAAGCGACGGGCGAGGAGCGAACCGTCATGACCGATCCTCAAGGACGCTTTCGCTTCTCTACGCTGGCCCCCGGCCAATACGCGCTTGACGTCGAGCACGAGGGGTTTCAGCGCGCCGTGCGACGTGGACTGACGCTCACCGTGGGCGGAGAGGTCGTCGTAGATATCACCCTCAAGGTCGGAGAAATCACCGAAGAAGTCCTCGTCACGGCCGCCGCCCCATTGCTGGAATTCACCAAAGCCGAGGTCAGTCGCGTGATCGAAGAGCGCGAGATCGATGATCTCCCCATCATCGGCCGCAACTTCGTGGATTTCGTCAAACTGTCCAGTCAGGTCGCACCTGCTCGGGGTAACCTGACCGGCGGCGCTTTCCAGGAACCGACGGTGGCCGTGGGATCGGCGGCAGCGCCCCGACTGACATTTGGCGGACAGAACGAACGCTTGACGCTCATTCAAATCGATGGTGTGGACAATTCGCAAACGATCACCGGCCTGCCCCGAGCCACACCCTCCCAGGAAGCGGTCAAAGAATTTCGCATCTTGAATAGCACTTACGCTGCCGAATATGGCCGATTCCTGGCCGGGCTGGTCAATATCGTCACGCAGTCGGGCACCGATGAATATCACGGCACGGTCTATTACTTCGGCATGAATGATGCGCTCAATGCTCGGTCGATCCTGCAACGGCCGGAGTCCAAGGTGCTTCGGCAACATCAGTTCGGATTCACGCTGGGCGGCCCCATCGCCTCGGGAGAACATACCTTCTTCGGCAATTACGAAGGGCAGCGGCGCGCCGAAGGGAACAATTTCTCGGAAGTCCTCCTGCGGAATCTGGCCGCCATCAACCGCATTCGGGCCCAGTTCGGACTCCAGCCGGAAGTGGATACGCTCACACGAACCAACAACTACGATGAGTTCCTCATCAGAACCGATCATGCGCTCACCGCCAAACACCGAGTGATGTTCCGCTATAACTTCATCGACTCGGATACCCACAATTTCCTCGGCGGTGGTGGTCGCGCATCGCCCGCTTCGTCGACGCGGCGAAACGCTTTCCTGCGCGATCAGGCGCTGGTGGTCAACGCCGTCTCCGTCATCTCTCCCACCTGGGTCAACGAGGCTCGCTTTCAGTACGGGCGACGATCTTTCGCCTTCCCCTCCATTCTGCACGAGCCGGCACTGGAGATTCCCAATCTCATTGTGATGGGCAAGAGCACATCGGATTTCGATTTCTACCGGGAGAGTATCTGGCAAGGCATCAATCAGACGAGCCATACGCGCGGCGGACATGAGGTGAAGTTCGGCTTCAACGTCAATCATTATCAAGATACTTCCCGGTGGCAGCTCTTCTTCCCCGCCCGCATCATCTTCGCCGGTCTGCCCGGCTTTCTCGGATTGCCACCATTTCCCGGCATCACGCCGGTCTTCATGCAGTGGCCATCGGCCGTCGACGTGGACGTGCATCCCGGATTCAGCACGGCCTGGGATCGCGCCGTACCCGCTCCCTGGGAGAAGCTGACGGGCATCCGCTACGACTACGAGAGTTGGGGGTTCTTCATCCAGGATCGATGGCGTCTGACGCCACACTTCACGCTCAATTATGGTCTTCGTTACGATTTTGATACGCTGCCCACGTTCGTCGCCGATCGGGACTACAATAACGTTCAGCCGCGCTTGGGCTGGGCCTACGCCTTTGCTCGAGGGCGAGGCGTCATCCGCGGCGGATTTGGGCTGTTTCACGATCTGAAGCGCGTTCCGGCACACTGGTTCCACGGATTCACCGTCATCGGATGGGGTCGCCCCTCCCCATTGATGGATCTCGGTCCCTTCAACCGGCGACTGAGCCACATCGCCCTCTACTCCTTGGCCGGTCCGCCGGTGGCCGCTCCCGCCTTCTTCAAGCTCATGACCACGGGCCAACTCCCTCCTAACGCGCAAGGGCTCATCTTCAACATCACCAACGAACGGACGCTCCGCAGCCCGTACAGTGAACAAGCCAGCCTGGGTATCTCTTATCAGTTGGCCGGGGATGTGGTCATCTCGGCGAATTATCTGTTCGTGCATGGCCTCAAGCTGCCCGCCGCGGGGACGAACATCAACGCCGTTCAGACAGGAACGACTCCCGATGGACGGCCTATCCTGGCCGGTCGGAGAGATCCCCACTACCTGGCCGTTCTCGTCGTCCGCAATGATGATCGCTCGAATTATCACGGGGGCACCTTCTCTTTGAACAAGCGATTCGGTCATCACTTCAGCCTCGATGCCAGCTATACCATCTCCAAGACCATTTCACTCCGCGATCCCGCCGGGTGGGGGCTCGATCTGGCCATGTGGGCCAATGATCCCAACAATGCCAATCTGGAGCGAGCCCTTTCCAATCAACACGTGGGACAACGATTCGTGCTCGCCTTTCTGGGAGAGGGTCCTCAGGATCGATTTCATGGCCTGTTGCACCATTTCAAGCTCGGCGTCATCGCCACGCTGCAGAGCGCACGATTCTTCACCGTGTTCGCCGGCGTCGATGCCAACCAGGATGGGAATCCCCTCGCCGATCGTCCCGGTCAGCTGGGCAAGAACACGTTCAAAGGCGATGGATTCTCTGACCTCAGCGTGCGCGTCTCTCGTTCCTTTACGTTCGGCGAGCGATGGAAAGGAGAGTTCATCGCCGAGGTCTTCAATCTGTTCAACACGGTGAACATCAAGAACTTCAGCACCGTCTGGGGTTCGGCCGATCTGAACACGCCGCCACCTCCCTTCCTCGGTTTCGGGACGCCACGGGATGTCTTCAATCCCCGGGAGATTCAGTTCGCGTTCCGATTGCACTTCTAGCCGATGAAGGATTGACGGCGCCGACCATCCAGAGGGTTCACCGCTGCCGAATCCGATGTCGCGCCGGACAACGGAACGCGCTCTCCAAGCTCATCTCGCTCGCGTGTCCGGCCCGCGACCGACTCCGGCTGGCGCGCGCCCCGATGAGAGAGCCGAAGAGCTCACCCCTTCTTTTGGGGGGAATTGGTTGTAAGCCACGCGAAATAACTCAGCCAAGGCCTCGACCGTCTCCGGCGAGGGGCGACGATCAGCACAGAGATGAGCTTCCACAATATCCGGCGTGTTCTCATCTTCATAGTGGACGATCACCTTTCGCCTCTCCGGCCTGGTGACATCGACCAACCGTTCCAGCGGGATGCTCAGCCACTCGGCCAACCGCGCCAGGGTCGCCGAATCGGGTACTCCGCGCCCGTTCTCCAATCGCCAGAGCGTGGAGTCCCCACCCCGACTTGCTGGGCCGCTTGACGTAATGAGAGACCCTCGGCGATTCATTTACGATGAATGGACGCGCTCAATTCGACCAGTTCGAGAGGAGATGGGGGGCGGTTGGTTCTCTTCCCACGTTCCGCCTTGCGCGTCATTGGCGCGGTATGATAGGTGATGTCCGCGGGGGAGCAAATTCTCGATCCGTCTTTGAAACAGCGTCTTATTTCGAGTATACTGTTTCATGTGTGAAGCATTCGTCGGAGTCGCGCCTTTCCAAGGCGAGTGATTGAGTTCATGAAACCCATCTTCGACCGGCGCGGCTCTGGATTCGTGGAGAACACACGATGACCAATGTGGCCAGAAAATCGTCGCTGGTGAGGATATCCGACCAGGCGGGACGGACGCGAAAGCGACCGTCCAAGAAGGAACGCATCCTCGAACTCTACCGCACGGGGATGACCAACGTGGCTGAATTAGCCTCGGCGGTTCGCTCGCAGCCGAGTTATGTGGCGCGTGTGCTCACCGAAGCGGGTCTGCTGTCCGGCTATTTCGATCTGTACACGACGAGCGCTCAACTGATGAATTTCTACTCCCACTTCTCCCGCGGCATCGTGCGATTCAAGACGCCCCAGGATGCCCGGGCGAGCGTGGAGCGGATCGATCGACTGTATCGCGAGTTCGAAAGTCGAGGAGATCGCGCGGGTCAACATCATGCGGAAGTGATGGCGCTCATTGGAATGAATCGAGCGCTCTCTTGTGGCAAGCGCGAGGAGGCACGCATCTTCGCCAACTGGTTGAAGGCACGATTGGCGGATGTGTGAAGGAGGCATCCTGGTCCGTTCACTGACGAAGGAGTTTGAAAAGATTCTGGAGAGACCTCAACGAGCGATTTCGTGAAATGACTGCCCTGGCCGGCTGCCCATCGCCGCCTCGGGGCACTCTGTGGCGAAAAAGGCACGGTTCACTTACTCCGAGGAATCACGCGGGAAACATGCTGTCGAGCCGTTCGGCGGTCTTCCTGGCTTCGCGCACACAATCGCTCACCGAAACACCACGCAAGTAATTCCCCACCAGAAAGAGACCCGGAAGGCGACCGAGGTGTTCCTCCATTTGATGAAGTTTCGCTTGATGTCCCAGATGGTATTGAGGAATCGCTCGATCATGACGATGGATGGCAACCACATAAGGTTCGGCCCGGACGCCCAATATCAATTGCAGTTCGTCCCGCACCAGCCCGACCAATTGCTCATCGCTCAATTGGCGCACTCCCGGATCGGTCGTCCCACCGACGAAACAGGTCAGACACACTTTCCCCTCAGGAGCACGTCCGGGGAACAGGCTGGAATTCCATAAACAGCCCAATAATCGGATACCCTGACGTCGAGGGACGAGAAATCCAAATCCATCGAGGGGTTGTCGAAAGTCCGCCTCGTCATATCCCAGACAGAGCACCGCCAGCGGCGGATATTCGATCGTCTCCAACACCTCGGCCAACGACGAGGAGAGAGAACGCACCAAATCGGCGGCCACATAGGCGGGCGTAGCCAACACGATGGCGTCGGCGCGAACGCGGTCGATCCCCGCCGACCATTCGATGGTCAGTCGATAAGGGGGACCCATCATCGAAGTGACCGTTTCCAGACGGATGGTCCGAGCCCCGGTCACCACAGCATCGCCTAATTGTTCGGCGAGCGCCTGAGGAAGTTGCTTCAAACCATCCCGGAATGAGCAAAGCAGTCGCTTGGGACGCGGCCGGGTGGTGTCCCTTCGGGAGCGAACCAGTCCCTTCAAGACGCTTCCATACGTTTTCTCCAATTCAGCCAGTGATGGAAATGTACTCGATAGACTCAATCGGGCAGGATCGCCGGCATAGACGCCGGAGACGAAGGGGTCCACGAGTGTTTCCAGGACGCGTTGACCGAATCGTCGCGTGACAAATTCGGCAATCGACTCCTCATGCCCGGGAGGTGGCGGCGCCCACGGTTCGAGGAAAATTTTCACCTTATCGCGAAAGCTCAACAGCGAAGTGGAAAGGAACGTGAAAGGATTCATGGGGAAGGCGTGAAGTCGCCCGCCATGGTAAACGTAACGGGGTATCGAACTGGGAGCCGTCACGAGCTGGTCGGTCAATTTCAGTTCATCGATGAGTTGCATGATCTCCGGCGCGCTCTGGAAGCTGTTCGGCCCATATTCGGTCAGGAATCCGCCCCGGCGCTCGCTCCACATCACGCCACCGATGCGCCTCCCCCGTTCCAGGAGCAACACCTCATAGCCCCGCCGCTTCAAATAGTAGGCACAGGTGAGTCCGGAAATCCCACCACCCACGATGATGACCTGCGGTCCCATACGTCAATCTCCCGGATGTGCCAAGGATGAGGTGACATCGAACGCGGCGAGCCGCTCCCGGATCAAGTGAGCGAGCGCGCCAATGAACGCGGGATGGGTATTGGGCGCGGCCACCCGTCGGAAATCCGTAATCCCCGCCCGACGGGCCGTCTCTCGATAAAGGATATCCATTTCGTAGAGCGTCTCGATATGCTCGGAGACGAAACTGATGGGGATGACCAGAAGGTGCCGGACTCCTTCTCGTCCCAACTGCTGGATGACGCGATCGGTATACGGTGATACCCATCTCACCGGACCAAGGCGACTCTGAAAGGCGAGATGATAAGGATTCTGACGACCGAGCCGATCCATGATCCGCTCTACTGTCTCCCGCGTCTGCTCGACATAGGGATCGCCCTCATCCACATATCGTTGAGGAATACTATGAGCACTGAACAGAAGATGAACGCGGGAACCAGCCTCCGCCGCAAAATCGCTCAACACTTCTTCGATCATCTGGGATAGCGCTTCGATGTACCGTGGCTCGGCATGCCAATGTTCGATCGTCACCTGCTGTTTCACCGGCCAATCCGTCCGCCGTTGCACCTCCCGACGCAGTTTGGCCAGACACGCTCCCGTCGTCGTGAAGGAGAATTGAGGGAACAAGGGAAAGACGACGAGATGCGTGACCCCATCTTCAATAATGCGTTCGACGGCCTCGGCGATGAACGGGTGCCAGCATTGCATACCGATGTAGACGCCGACATCGTATCCCCATTGCTGGAGGGCGCGCTTCAGAGCCTCGCCCTGTCGCTCGGTTATTCGGCGAATGGGCGATCCCCCACCGATCTGGCGGTAATACTCTCGTGATTGCCGGTATCGAATGCCGGCCAGCAATCGAGCCAAGGGCACGCGGATGATGGCCGGCAAGCGGACCACTTCCGGATCGGCGAACAGGTGTCGAAGAAAAGGTCGCACATCACTCGGCGTTTCCGGTCCGCCGAAGTTGAGGAGCAAGATGCCGATTCGCGCGCGTGGTGCCATCTCGTTCCGGGTTCACAGTGTTTTGGAGAAGATCGGTCGGTCTTGCTCGCGCCGCCGAAGATAGGCATCAAAGGCCATGCCGATGTTCCGCAAGAAGACGCAGCCGAGCGGAGTGGCGCGAATGTACTCCTCGTCCATGGTGATGAGGCCATCGGTCTGCAATTCTTCCAGATGCGATCGCTCCTCGGCGAAGTACTCATCGAAGCGGATGTTGAATTCGGCTTCGATCTCCGGCTTGTGGATCACGCGATGGCAGAGCATTCGCATGATCACAGCGCGCCGAATGATGTCGTCCTCGGTCAACCACCAGCCCCGCATTGTGGGCAACCGATCCCGATCCAACGCTTCATAGTAGGACGGGACGTCGCGGTAGTTCTGGGCATAGGCACGGTGAAATCCGCTGATGGAACTCACGCCCATGGCGTATAAATCGGCATTGGCTCGCGTCGAATATCCCTGGAAATTACGATGGAGCGTTTTGTTCTGCTGGGCGATGGTCAACTCATCGTCGGGCTTGGCGAAATGATCCATGCCGATATACCGATAGCCCGCCTCGGTGAAGAGCTGAATGCCGGTACGAAAGATGAGGAACTTGTCCACTCCCTCGGGGATGTACTTCTCGAACGAACGCTGTTGCTTCTTCAACCAGGGAACGTGGGCGTAGCTATACATGGCGATGCGATCGGGATCGATGGCGATCACTTTCTCCACCGAATCGGCGAAGCTCTCCGGCGTCTGATGGGGAAGACCATAGATGAGATCGATATTGATGCTCTCGAATCCTACTTCGCGGCACAGATCGACCAGCGCCTTCGTCTCCTCATAAGGCTGGATCCGCCGCACGGTCTTCTGGACCAGAGGACTGAAATCCTGCACGCCCAGACTGATGCGATTGAAGCCCAGGCGGCGCAATAATCGTACCTGCTCTTCGGTCGTCACTCGCGGATCGACTTCTACGCCAATCTCAGCATCGGGAGCGAAGCGGAAATGCTCGCTGATGCACCCAAAGAGGTCCTCGATTTGCGCCGGCGAGAGATAGGTCGGCGTACCGCCACCCCAATGAAGCTGAATCACCTCTCGATGAGGCGAGACGAATTGACTGATGCGCTCGATCTCCCGCCGCAGATGCTCCAGATAGGGAATGGCGACCTCCTTCCGCTTATTGATGACGACATTGCACCCACAGAAGAGACAGAGGCGCTCACAAAACGGAATGTGAAAGTAAAGCGAGACCGGCCTGGGTGACGTCGAGGCATCGGCCTCCCTCATGGCTCGCTCGAAATCGGCCGGGCCAAAGTCATCGGACCATTCTGGCGCCGTCGGATAACTCGTGTACCGGGGGCCCGGCACATTATATTTGTTGAGCACATCCAGCGCGAGTTGGCAACGCTCTCCGTTCAACGCGAACTCGAAGGATGATGGCCTTTGCATGATTCTCCTTCCCTCCTCATGGCGGCTATCAAGATCCCGTCACTTCGACTCAACGTCACGTCCCGATTCGACGCTGAGCGTCCATTTCCTGGCGACTTCGATCAGGGCGCGAGCATTCTCCACCGGCGTCTGGGGCAAGAGGCCATGTCCCAGGTTGAGAATATGGCCCACGCCTCCGCCTTTGCGCAGTGTGTCGCGCACGACCTGCTCTACGCGCTCGCGCGCGCCCAGTAAGACGCCGGGATCGACGTTCCCTTGAAGGGCGAAGCGATCGCCTACGCGACGCCGCGCCTCGGCCAAATCGAGTCGCCAATCGATGCTCAGCACATCGGCCCCCGAGCGCGCCATCTTCTCCAGAATATGAGCACAGCCGTTGACGTACAGAATGACCGGCACGCGATCGCGCGGCAAGCTCTCGATGATCTGACGCTGGTAAGGAAGGGCGAACTCCTCATAGGCATCCGCGCTCAACTCTCCCGCCCAGGTATCGAAGAGCTGAACGACGTCGGCGCCGGCCTCGATTTGGGCCTGCAAAAAGAGCGCGATAGTCCGGGCTAACTTCTCCAACAACCGATGAAGCAGGTCGGGGTGAGCGTATGCGAGCGACTTCACCGCGGCGAAATGCCTCGACGTTCCGCCCTCGACGAGATACGTGGCCAGCGTCCACGGCGCGCCCGCAAATCCGATGATGGGAACGTCGCCTCCGAGCTCCGTCCGCAAGCGGCGAATGGTTTCCAACACGTAGGGCGTCGCTTCCACTGGATCGGGAATGGCCAGCGCCTCCACCTGTGTCATCGTGCGAACGGGCTCGGTGATGCGCGGTCCATCATCGGTGAACAGGAGAACGCGACCCATGGCCTGGACGGGGATGAGAATGTCGGAGAAGAGGATGACGGCATCGACGCCGAGGATCCGGTATGGCTGCAACGAGACCTCCACGGCCAGATCCGGTGTTTGACAGAGCTGGAGAAAAGAGACGCGGGCGCGGAGTTGCCGGTATGCTTCCAGATATCGTCCCGCCTGCCGCATGAGCCACACCGGGGGACGATCCACCGGTTGACGCCGGCAAGCGCGAAGCAGGCGATCTCGATTAGAAATGCCCTCCCCCATCTGTTATAATGGCTCCTTTGAAAAGTGATCATAGCACACCGAGGAGCTTCAGGAAACCGGGGACGATGGGCGATCGGTGGAGACGCGCGATGGCCGACTCCACCTCCAGGAGGCAGGGAAGAGGCTCCCTGAATGGGCAACCATGAGCGCGACAGTACTCAATTGGATGTCCGTGCTCTGTTATCTGGTGAGTGGCAGCGGTTATATGGGGTTCCTCACTCTCCGAAAGCCCAACCTGGGTCGCTTGGGGACCGGATTCCTCGCGCTGGGACTCATCGTTCACTTCGTCGCCCTCATGCGACGCGCCTCGCTCATCGGATCCGTTCCCTACAGCGATCTCTACGGGTCCATTTCGCTCTTCGCTTGGGATCTGGGACTGGTCTATCTCGGCCTGGAACTCTACCTCCGTCAGAAGTCGATGAGTATTTTCCTGCTGCCCATCGTCATCGTTCTTCAAGCGGCATTCGCTCTGTTTCAGAGAGTGCCCACCGAAGTCGATCCCTGGGTGAAAGGGTGGTTGTTCGCCGTCCACGTGAATATCAGCGTCCTGGCTTATGCGGCTTTCGCCATCTCGTTCATTGCCAGCGTCGCGTACTTGATGCAACACTGGCGACTTCGGACTCATCGACCCGGGCGATGGTTCTCATTGCTTCCCTCGCTCGATCTTCTGGAACGGGTCAATCTGACCAGCGTCATCCTCGGCGTGGGCGCATTGAGCGCGGGCATCCTGACCGGCGTGGTGTGGGCCCGGCGCGCCTGGAGCCACGCTTCGTACCGATGGGATGCCAAGATCACCTGGTCTCTCCTCGTGCTGGCCATTTACGCCTTCTACATCATCTTGCAAAAGCGCCGCGGATGGCGAGGCCAGCGATCGGCGTGGGTGGCCGTGGGGGGCTTTCTGGCAGTGTTGTTCAGTTACACGATGGTGAACCTGTTTTTCTCGCGATTGCACGCCTATTTTTGATCGAGGATAGGATCAAACGATGTCGCTGCTGGTCGTCGGACTGAATCATCGAACCGCTCCCATCGAACTCCGGGAGCACGTGGCGTTTGCGCCGGCCCAGGCCAGAGAAGCCATCCAGCAACTCACTCGGGAAGGCGTGCTGGAAGAAGCGGTGATCGTCTCGACGTGTAATCGTAGCGAAGTCTATGGCGTGAGCGCTCTGGAGCGAAAGGCCGTTCCGGCGGTCCAGTCCTTCGTCTGTCAGTTCCACCGCGTCGATCCGCAACGCCTCAACGGCGCTTTCTACCACTATCTGGAAGCCGACGCCGTGCGACATCTGTTTCGCGTCGCGGCCAGCCTCGACTCCATGGTGTTGGGCGAGCCCCATATTCTGGGTCAGGTTCGCCAGGCTTTCTCTATGGCCCTGGAGTGTCGGACGACGGGGCTCATTCTCAATCACCTGTTTCAAAAAGCGGCGCAGGTCGGCAAGCGCGTTCGGAGCGAGACCGAGATCGGATTGAGGCCGACGTCGGTGAGCGCCGTCGCCGTAGAACTGGCCACGAAGATCTTCGGCGAGCTTGGCGATCGCTCGGTCCTCGTCGTGGGCGCCGGCCAAATGAGTCAGCTCACTGCGCGCGGCTTGGCCATGCGCGGCGCCGGACGCATCACGGTCACGAACCGTTCGTTTGATCGCGCCACCGTCTTGGCCGAACAGGTGGGCGGACGAGCTCTCCCTTGGGAACAATTGGTGACCAGTTTGAAAATACAGGACATCGTCATCACTTCGGTACAGACCGATCAGTACATCATCCGGCGCGATGTGATCGAACAGATGATGAGCGAACGGAATCATCGGCCCCTGTTCCTCATCGACCTGGGACTACCTCGGAACATCGATCCCGATGCCGAGCACGTTTACAACGTGTTTTTATACAACCTGGACGATCTTCAGAGCATCGCTGCCCGGAACCGAGAAGCGCGAGAGAAAGATATCCCCAAAGCGGAACGCATCGTTGAAGAAGAAGTCCGGAAGTTCATGCGCTGGCAAGAGAGCCTCTCGGCGGTGTCGACGATCAAGAGCCTGCGATTCAAAGCCGAACGAATTCGCCAGTCGGAACTGGAAGCCCATCTGAGAAGGCTGGGCCCGCTCTCGGATCGCCAGCGGAACATCATCACGGCGCTCACCTTGGCCATCGTCAACAAGATTCTGCACGAGCCGACGGTCCGACTTAAACAATCGGCCGATAAACGACATCTGGAGAGCATTCGATACCTGTTCGATCTGGACGACGAGGAATGAAAGAGAAGCTCATCATCGGAAGTCGCGGGAGCCAACTCGCCCTCTGGCAAGCGCATTTCGTTCGCCAGCGCCTCACCGCCCTCACCGAACGACCCATCGAGATCGTGACGATCAAGACGACGGGCGACAGATTTCTCGATGCCGCCGTCACTACGCTCGACAAGGGCGTGTTCGTCAAAGAGATCGAGCGGGCGCTCCTGGAAGGCCGCATTGACATGGCCGTGCACAGCATGAAGGATGTTCCAACGGACATCCCGGAGGGACTCACCATGGGCGCCATCTGTGCACGTCATGACGTACGCGACTGCCTCCTCTCGCGGGATGGTCAGACGTTGGAATCATTGCCATCGGGATCGCGAGTGGGCACCAGTAGCTGGCGGCGAAAAGCTCAACTTCGCCATCGACGTCCCGATCTGGAATTCGTTGACATTCGTGGCAACGTGGATACCCGCTGGCGAAAACTCTGCGAAGGCTCTTACGATGCCATCGTTCTGGCTAAAGCCGGCCTGGATCGTTTAGGGTGGACAGATCGCATTACACAGGTTCTCTCCACGGAGACGGTTCTACCCGCCGTCGGACAAGGAGCGCTGGGCGTGGAGGTTCGCACCGATGATCGAGAAGTGCTCGCTCTCTTGTCATCGATCGATCACCCACCGACGAGAGTGGCGGTGATGGCCGAACGCGCTTTGTTGAGGGCGCTACACGGCGGTTGTCAGGTGCCCATGGGCGCCTGGGGACACGTCGAGGGAGACGTCCTCTGGCTCGAAGTCTGCATCATCTCATTGGACGGAGAACGGATCATTCGCGATCGATTGAGCGGATCACCGAGCGAGGGCGAGCGCCTCGGCGCGCATCTCGCCCGGAAGCTCACGGCCCAGGGTGCCGATCGTATTCTCGAAGAAGTGAATGCCTACCGACAGACTCAACGTCATGCCAAACAGGGAGACATCCACAGCGAGTAGTCAGTCCCTCCGTGACCGATGCATCCTCATCACGCGGCCACGCGAACAGGCGCGTGAACTCACAGACGCGCTTCGCACACGCGGTGCGCGCGTGCTCATCATGCCGACGATCAAAATCGTCGGACCCCCAACGTGGATCGAGATCGATCGCTACATCGAGCGACTGGCCGAATATGACTGGATCATCTTCACCAGCCGCAACGCCGTGGAGTACTTTTGCCGCCGCTGGTCGTTCGACCGGCCCCCCTTGAGACCCCAACTCTGTGCCATTGGTCCGGCCACGGCCCGAGCATTGACCGCTCGAGGACTGGCGGCCCATCTCGTCCCTCCATCGCACACGGGCGAGGGGGTACTCGCCGCTTTCCCCGAGCGCCTGGATGGAGTGAAGATCCTCTTTCCTCGAGGGAATCTGGCGCGCGATACCGTGCCAGAAGGATTGCGCCAGCGCGGAGCGAGCGTCGATGAAGTGATTGTGTACCGAACCGTGATGGGCGATCCACCAGAACCCCGGATCCTCCGCTCGCTGGAGGCCGGCACCGTCGACGTCGTCGTGTTCACCAGCTCTTCAACGGTGGAGAATTTCGTCCGCCTCGTGGGTCAATCCAATATCGAGCGATGGAAGGACCGGTTCTTGGTAGCCAGCATTGGTCCCCGAACATCGCAAACCATCCGCCAGCGGGGATTGACGGTACACATCGAAGCGCCGGCCTCGACGGGATCAGCGCTCGTCCAGGCGCTGGTGACATACTTTTGCAGGAGGTGATCGACCATGCCCTTCCCTCTACACCGACCACGACGACTCCGCCGTCATGAACTCCTTCGACGCATGGTACGGGAGACGTCGCTCTCGATCGATGATTTCATCTATCCGCTCTTCGTTTGTCCGGGAGAGCGCGTGCGACGAGAGATCCCATCCATGCCCGGATGCTATCAGATGTCCGTGGACGAAATTGTCCGGGAGTGTCACGACGTCGCCGAGTTGGGCATTCCAGCCGTCATCTTGTTCGGCATTCCAGAGAAGAAAGACGACGTCGGCTCGGAAGCCTATGCCGAGCAAGGCATCGTCCAGCGGGCCATTCGAGCCATCAAGAAAGAGCGGCTGGATCTGCTCGTCATCACCGATGTATGTCTCTGTGAGTATACCAGCCATGGTCATTGTGGTATCGTCGTCCAAGGCGACGTCGCCAATGATCCCACAGTGGAACTCCTGGCCAAGGAAGCCTTGTCGCACGCCCAAGCGGGCGCCGATATGGTCGCGCCTTCCGATATGATGGATGGTCGCGTAGTCGCCATTCGGCGAGCGCTTGATGAGAACGGGTTCTCGCACATTCCGATCCTCTCTTATGCGGCCAAGTTCTGTTCCAGCTTTTATGGGCCGTTCCGCGAAGCGGCGGAATCGGCGCCTCAGTTCGGCGACCGTCGGAGCTATCAGATGGATCCGCCGAATGCCCGCGAAGCGCTCAAAGAAGTCGCTCTGGATCTGGAAGAAGGCGCCGATATCGTGATGGTGAAACCGGCGCTCGCCTATCTGGACATCATCCGACGTGTGCGCGATCGCTTCGACGTTCCCGTCGCCGCCTATAATGTGAGCGGCGAATATGCCATGGTCAAGGCCGCTGCCCGCAACGGATGGCTCGATGAACGGCGCGTCGTGCTGGAATTATTGACCAGCATAAAGCGGGCCGGAGCCGATATGATCCTCACCTACCATGCCAAGGACGCAGCGCGATGGCTGCGATGAACAGAGGGAGATCATGAGTAACCAGACATCTCACGCACTGTTGAAACGAGCGCGACAACTGCTTCCCGGCGGCGTCAACAGTCCCGTTCGATCATTCGCCTCCGTGGGCGGTGATCCGTTCTTCGTCGCCCGAGCCGAAGGTTCTAAGATCTACGACGTGGATGGACGCGAGTATATCGACTATGTGTGTTCCTATGGGCCTCTCATCCTTGGGCACGCCCATCCGGCCATCGTGCGCGCCATCCAGGAACAAGCCGAACGTGGGACCAGCTACGGCGCGCCGACGGAATGGGAGGTGGAATTGGCCGATGAGATCGTCGCGGCTATCCCGTCAGTTGACATGGTTCGCTTCGTCAATTCCGGCACCGAGGCGACGATGAGCGCCGTCCGGCTGGCCCGCGCTTTCACCGGACGGAAAAGGATCATCAAATGCGAAGGATGTTATCACGGTCATGGCGATGGCTTCCTCTCTCAGGCGGGCTCCGGATTGACGACCCTGGGCATCGCCTCCAGTCCCGGCGTTCCCGACGAATTCGCCGGATTGACCATCAATGTGCCGTTCAATAATGCCCAGGCCCTGAAAGCTGCTCTGGAGGAGTACGAGAACGATGTCGCCGCCGTCATTCTGGAACCGGTGCCGGCCAATATGGGCGTCGTCGTGCCATACGATGGATATCTGCACGAGGTGCGTCAGATGACTCGGGATCACGATGTCCTGCTCATCTTCGACGAAGTGATCACCGGATTTCGACTGGCCTATGGAGGGGCTCAAGAGTACTTCGGGGTGGATGCTGATCTCACCTGCCTGGGGAAGATCATCGGCGGTGGCTTGCCGGTGGGCGCTTATGGCGGCCGACGTGACATCATGCAACTGGTAGCTCCGTCTGGTCCCGTTTATCAGGCGGGAACGCTCTCGGGAAATCCGCTGGCCATGCGGGCCGGATTGGAGATGCTCAATCAGTTGAAACGGCCTGGCATCTACCAGCAGCTCGAAGAGACGGCGAGGCAATTGGTGGATGAACTCCAAAAGAGCATACGGCGGCATGGGTGGCCACTGCGAATCAACCACATTGGCTCGATGTTGACGGTGTTCTTCACCCTCTCGTTAGTCGTTGATTATTCCACGGCCAAGAGAGCTGACACTGAGAGATATGCCCGGTATTTTCATCACATGCTGGATCATGGAATCTTCCTCGCTCCGTCCCAGTTCGAGGCTATGTTCATCTCTACGGCGCACTCGCCGGCGGACATCGAGAAGACGGCGAAGACCCAACTCGCCGTTCTGAGAATGATGCTCTAAAACGAACTGATAAGGCCACGCATGGTGCGACCCCACGACGGGAAGACCGGAAAATGCCTTCCGCATAGCGAGGAGCCTGTCCCTCATTCACCTGGCCCCGCTGAGGCGACTCCGAAGAGAAGTCCCATCCAGTGATGGACGCGCAGCAGGGGTACGGGCCGACCCATCGATACTTAACCAAATGTTGTATCGTCACTGTTTGTTCCCCTCGGACGATTGAGCGCCACCGCATCTTCCATTCTGCCGGAACATAGAGAGAGGATTTCCATCGGGAGCGACCGTACGCTTGCTCACCGTCTGTGCCTCTGCAATCCATCGAGCTCACAGAAATTCTTCACTGACCCGACACTTGACAGTCGCCACTCCATGGAGTATGATTTTGCTTTGAAATTGAAAATGGATTTCAATTTCATAAAAAGACGACGTCACAGGAGACATCCCTCGAAGTTTCCGATCTGGCCCGGAGGACCGAGCGCTCGATTATGCCCGTCATCTCCGGTCGATCACGGCCGTCCGCGGGACATGTCTCATGAATCATCGAACACCACACTGCCGCATTCTGAAATCCATGAAAAGCGAGCCTCCGAGGTTCGTCGGTTCTCCGGGCAATTCCTGAAAAGGAGGAGCAGCATGAACCGCCACCTTTTCACTGCCTTCGCTCTAGCAATCATATTGTTCGACCCATCCCATCGGGCTTGGGGACAGCATCGTTTCCCCCCCTCTTCCACACCCGCTGATGAGAGGATGTTCAACGCGAAACCATCCTGTCAGCCAACCCAACAAACGCCCATTGAACATCCGATCGCTCACCGGCGGCGACTCCCACATCGCACCTCCAACCTCGAAGTCCTCAAAGCCGAAATCGAGCGACTTCGCGCGCAAGTCGAGTTGCTGCAAAGAATGATCGCCGAGATGAAACGAGAGCGATCGGAGATCAGCCTCACGGCTTCGAGTTTGGCCGAGACCAGCCAGAGGGATAGTCGCATTTCTGAAAAGCTCCCTGATGGTGAGCAGCGAGATTCCCCGGAAACCTCGCGACGAGCATCAACGGTTCCCCGGACAGTTCGACCGGCATCGACTGACCGGTCAGACATGAAAAAGCGGCTCACCGGAGATGGCCGGCGCTCCTCAGCCGAGGGTCAACGCGATTTGTCGAGCCATGTCGTTCACATCGGCGGCTACGGCTCCCTTCGTTTCGAAGCCAACAACATTGATCTCGGGACGCCTCTCGGTACGCTCCCGCGGGTTCGACGTGGCTTCCATTCCTTCGACTTCCGCCGATTCGTCCTCACCACGGACATCACGCCTGCCGACCGGCTCCGCATTCACAGCGAAATCGAATTCGAGCGATTGGGAAAGATCGAGATTGAACGAACGGCGATTCCGGAGAATCGCGGCCAACGCCATCGGAGTGGCACGCGGTTCATTCAGGGCATTGAGGGACAAAGCGGAAGCGAGATCAAAATTGAGCAAGCTTGGCTCCAATACGATATCGCCTCCGATCAATTCGGTCTGCGAGCGGGGATTGTCCTCCCCCCTCTCGGGCGATTCAATCTGCTTCATGACGACGATTATTGGGATATTCCCCGACGCACCCTGGTCGATCGCGATGCTCCCGTGCTTCCGGCAGAGACGGCCTGGAGCGAGCTGGGAGCGGGAATCTTGGGAACCATTCCCCTGAGTGGAGGCTTCATCAAGTACCAAGCATACATCGTCAATGGCGTGACTCTCGATTTCACCAACGAGGTCATCGCATCCTTGCGTCAAGGGCGCAATCTGCTGGAGATCGAACCGGAGATCTTCTTCGACTCCGGACCGGTCAATGGATCGAACACTGCCGATGCCGCGACCTGGCGGCTGGCCCTGAGTCCTCGGATTGGGAGTGAAATTGCCTTCTCCGGCTATCACGGCCGCTACACTCCGGATTACCTGAACGTTCGCGAGAATATCAACTCGTTTGGTATTGATGGGAAACTCACATTAGGATCGTTCGAAGCTGAAGGCGAATTCATCTACACCGACTATGGTCGCATGCAGCGAGTACTCGATGACCTGGCCCGCCAACTCGTCGATGTGGGCGCCGAAACGTCGGGCGATGAAACAGAGGAATTAGAATCCGAGGCGGAAGCTGAGTTCAAGGGTCCATTGACCAATCAGCGTTATGGATTCTGGATCGATCTTAAGTACCGCTGGCGCCCGCGGTGGTTGCGCGAGAGCTTCCTCGGCCGGGGATTTGAAGATCCCCAGTTGATTCCGATTGTGCGCTACGAGCGGGTGTGGTTCAACGATCTGGTACGGGAGCTGAGATTCGCCGACGGCATCATCACGAACCTGACACTGGAAGACATCAGTCAAGATCGACTCACCATTGGATTGACCTACCGACCGATACCATCGATCCCTATCTCCTTGGCTTACGAACATAATCACCGACGAAAAGGCCGGGTGCTCGTTTATCCAGACATATTGGGATCAGGACGCCTTTCGGATCGTTCATTCGATACGATTCTCTTTGGTATTGCTTTCGGATTCTAGCCATGGCACTTCTTCGCATGTCCATCTTCAAGGAGGCGATATGGCGAGAGAAAGAACCCCACATTCCCTTCGGGCTATGACCCTCATTGGATCAATGCTCCTGATGTGCGCTCCCGTCTCCGCCCAAGTTTTCCTCACCGTCGAGGAAGCCCCAAAGGCCGTCTTCCCCGAAGCGGACGCTTTTGAACGGCGAGAGATTCAGTCGACGCCAGAGCTGCGCAAGAAAGCCCAGCAGTTGATCGGACGAATTCAGCCCTCGATATGGGAGCCTTTCTACATCACGTTCATCGCCAAACGAAAGGGCGAGACCATCGGCTACGCCATCATTTGCGAAGAAATCGGCAAATATCGACCGATCACGTTCATCGTTGGCGTGACGCCCGACGGCAGGGTGAAAGATGTCGCCATTATGATGTATCGCGAATCGCACGGGAGCGAAGTTCGTTACCGAGGGTTCTTACGCCAGTTTCGGAACAAAAGCCTCAAAGATCCCATTCGTCAGTATAAGGATATCAAGAATATCAGCGGCGCGACGCTCTCGGTTCGAGCGCTCAGCGTGGGCGTCCGCAAGGCGTTGGCCATCATCCGCGTCGTCTATCTGACACCACAAACTTCCGACGAGAGGTGAAGCGGAGATGCGCACCTTTTGGAGCCCTTTCAAGCTGCGGAACAGTTCGGTGGGCATGAAGATCATTATGACCTTTTTCAACTTCACCATGCTCATCGGGCTCATCGTCAATCTGGCCATCTTTTATCAGCATACCCGATTTCGCCTCACCGATATCGCCGTATACTATCGAGGCTCCGAGGAGCAACTCATCGCTCCCCAAAGCCTTCGGGCGCTCCTTGAAACGACGCATTTTCACATCTTCTCCATGCCCGTGGTGATCATGATCATGGCGCATCTCCTCTTGATGACATCAGCTCGCGCATGGCTGAAAGTCACGGTCATCGGGGCTTCATTCCTGGGGGTGATACTGGAGATCGCTTCGCCCTGGCTCATCCGGTATGTCTCGAGCCAATGCGCTTTCCTCATGATCGTGGCTCAACTTCTCCTCGCGCTCAGTTTGGTGCTCTATGTCATCATCCCCACCCATGAGATGTGGTTCAAGAAAAGAAACGCCGAGATGGAAGAGACTCCCGTTCACCCCAACACCCTTCGCAGGACGTCATGAACACCCGATGGAGAAACGCGATAGGAGTGCTCCTCGTCTCCTTGCTCTTATGTGGTGGAACATTCACATCGGCTCGACCGCCTGACAAGCCCCTCATCGAGGCACACTACGTCATGGGGACGATTTTCCAGATCACGCTCTATACATCCAACCGGGAGGCGGGGCAGCGAGCGATGCGAGCAGCATTTGAGGAAATCCGCCGGATCGATGCCATGATGAGCAATTACAAGCCGGAGAGCGAACTGAGCCGAATGAATCGCACAGCATGGGAGCGACCGTTTCACGCCAGCGATGAACTCTATGCCATCATTCGGGAATCGATCTCCTATGCTGAGCTGACCGATGGGGCATTCGATGTGACCGTCGCACCGCTCTTGAAACTATGGGGATTCTATAAACACAAGGGCCACTTCCCCACCACTCGAGAATTAGAGCGCGTTCGCGCCCGCGTCGGTTATGCTCTTCTCATCCTGGACGATGAGAAGAAAACGATCTCTTTCGCCAAACCGGGAGTGGAAGTCGATCTCGGCGGCATCGCCAAAGGATATGCCATCGATCGGGCCGTGAAGATACTCAGACGGTACGGCATCACATCTGCTCTTCTCAGCGCCGGCGAGAGTACTATCTACGCGCTGGGAGCGCCGCCCGGTAAGGCTTTCTGGAGCGTGAGTCTCAGAGATCCGAAACATCCCCAAAAAATGATGGCCGTCCTGAGACTGAGAGATCAGTCGGTGTCCACATCGGGTCGCTACGAAAAATTCTTTCGCCTCAACGGCAAAGTGTATGGGCATATCTTCGATCCGCGGACGGGACGACCGGTCCAAGGCATATACAGCGTCACCGTCGTTGCGCCACGAGCCATTCAATCGGATGCCCTGTCTACGTCCGTCTTCGTGTTAGGGTTTGAACGCGGCATCACTTTGCTCGATCGGCTCGATGACGTGGTGGGCCTCATTGTCGGCGAGGGAAATGATGGAGAGGCGTACCA
>RFHM01000312.1 GCA_003696865.1 Acidobacteriota bacterium
ACGGTCACGCCGGTGGCGAAGCGACCCATCGCTCGTCTGAACGCCTCCGGGTTCGGGGACATGATAGCCTCCTCAGAGAGAGCGCTGGCCGATAAACCCCGAGGATGCAGAGACGAAGGAGGCCCCCCTCTCCGCATCCTCGGGTCGTCGTGCTGGCCTATGTGCTCAGAACCTCAACCGCAAAGCGAACTGAATCTGTCGTGGATTGAAAATCGCTCGCGGCGTGGCATACGCCGGATTCCGGGCACCTTCGAAAAAGGTACCCGGCGTTCCCGGCGGGTTAAAGATGGAATCGCCGTACACGGTGTTGAAGAAGCGCACATTGAGCGTGTTGAAAATGTTGAACGCTTCGGCCAGGAACTCCAGTTTGGCCTTCTCCGAGAGATGGAACTCTCGCGAGATGCGGATATCGAAGCTCCGGAAGGAATCGCCCTTGAACGTGTTGCGGGCATCCAGTCCCACGCGATCATTGACGCCGAATACGTCGCCGTTGGCGTCGAATCCGGCGAACTTGGTGAAGTAGTGAGGCGACTCCAGCGTGAGGATGAAGCCGAACGTGAAGTTATTCACGATGGGGTGGAGATCCGTCGGTCCGCTGATCAACCAGTTGGCCACGAAGCGATGCTCGACGTGATCCGAAGAGAGCGCGCGCTCCAGATCGAACCGATTGCTGTTGACGGGAATCAACACGAAACTGGGATTGGGACCATCATCGATGGTCTTGGACCAGGTGTAACTGATGCCGAAGCCCAGATGATGACTGAGCCGTCGATTGACGTCGATGAGCAGACCATCGAAGATGGAGTTCCAGCGCGAATCGGCTTCAAAGTAGACGGCGAAATTGGGATTGCGCACTCCGGGCACGGCATTGAACCGATCGAAGCGAATGGCGGCATAATCGGGCGCGCCGCTCTCCAATACGCCGCTGGGATCGGGCTGGTTGACGTTGAAGAAGCTTCCCAGGTGAACGCCCTGCACGTGAAGATAGGTGGCGCGAAACAGCGTTCCGGGCAGGACCTCGGCCTCCAGACTCAGGCTCCCCTGGATGCCATACGGGGCCTGATGCCGGCGAGCGAATCGCACGATGACCGATTCGGCCAAGAAGTCGAACTGCGTGCTCACCACCGGATAGCGTCCCGTGGTCATCAGCTCGTTGAACGCTTGCTGCATGACATCGGGGATGCTGGCGAAGGCGAAAATGCGCGTGCGGGCATTCACGTCATCCTCGATATCCTCCCGGCCCGGATAGGGTCCGCTGCCGCCACAGGCCGCTTCCTGACACATGAACAGCGGGCTGGGGATGATGCCATGGAAGATGCCGAAGCCGGCGCGGATGACGAAATTGCGATCGGGATTCACGCTGTAGGCCAGGCCCACGCGCGGATCGAAGTTGTTGAGGTCATTGTTCAATGCCCGCTTGGGCCAGGTTTCGAACTCATAGCGCAGTCCGAAGTTCAACGTCAGGTTCGGCGTGGCGCGCCACTTGTCCTGAATGAACATCCCATTATAGGTGTGATCCAAGCTCCCCTTGGCCTGATTGCGAATATCGTCGGCGAATCGGCTGCCCAGATAGACCGACGTATCCAAACCGGGAGCATCGAAATCGAATTTCTGGAAGAAGATGACGAACGGCGTGCCGTTGAACAGATCCTGTACCGTGGCGAACGTGGCCTCGAACGGGTAGAACAGCGGGAAGGATTCGATCGTCCGGACGAAGTTGAAATTCCCGCCGAACATGATGGTGTGATCGCCCCGGTTCAACGTCACATTGTCGACGAGCTCGAAACGGGTTTCCTTATAGAAGTCGGGATTCCCGCGATTGACGCCGATGGCGAACGTGTTGGCCACTTCCAGGTGCGGCTGCGTCGTCGTGGTGGGGAAATCGAAGAACCGACGCGCCCACTGAACGCGCAACTCGTTGACCGCCGTAGACGAGAAGGCCGAGGTGAGGTTCCCCACGAGCGACTGATCGCGGAGGAAGTTGTTCTTGAACGCCGAGGGGAGATCGAATCCGTCGTTGAGCGGCGACTGATTGATGAGTCGGGCATCGTTGAAGAAGTAGCGGATGAACATGTTGTGACGTTCGTTGAACTGATGATCGATCTTGACCAGGAAGTTATCCGAATCGTTGGAGCGGGTGACGTTCAGATTCTCCGGCGGCAATCCAAATCGATTGACCTTGATGTCGTTGATGGCATCGATATTGGCCAGCACGGCGGAGTTGTAGAACGGCGATTCCCGGCGGCGTTGCCCTTCGTAGTTGCCGAAGAAGAAGGTCTGATCCTTGACGATGGGGCCACTCAGCGTGAAGCCGAATTGATTCTGTCGCAGCTTGAACAGACCGGGCGAGGCCAGCGGGCTGCGAGCATCCAGCTTGTCATTGCGGAAGAAGTCGTAGACCGAGCCGTGGAAATCATTGGTGCCACTCTTGGTGATGATGTTGACGATGCCACCCACCGCGCGACCGAATTCCGTGGTGAAACTCGTATTGATGACCCGGAACTCCTGGACGGCCTCTTGCGACGGCGTCGTCTTCTGAATCCCGGACGCCGTGGACATATTGTCCGCCCCGTCGATGGCGATGAAGTTGTAGTGAATGTTCTGTCCGGCGAACGAGAGCTTGGTCACCGGCTCGATGATCACATCGGTACTGCCCGACGTGGTATCGCCGATGGTCACGCCCGGCGCCAGCAAGGCGAAGTCGATGAACTGACGACCGTTGACCGGGAGATTCTCGATCTGCCGTTGCTCGATGACCGAACTGACTTCCGTGCGGGTGGGCTCGACCAAGGCGGCCAGACCGGCCTCCACAGTCACCTCTTCGGTGAGTTCACCAACACTCATAGTGACGTCGATCTCGGCCACCTGACCAATCTGCAACTTCACCGTTCGGACTTCGCGCTTGAAGCCCGGATGTTCGACGGTGATGGTGTACTCGCCAACCGGTAACAGGGCGAGACGGTACCGGCCCGCTTCCGAAGTCACTGCTGAACGGGTGAACCCCGTACTCTTGTTGACCACGGTGACGGTCGCTCCCGGAATGACGGCGCCCGATTCGTCAACCACTTCGCCCTCGATGGTGGCCGTGACCGTTTGCGCCGATGCCGGGAGGCAACCGACCAACGTGAACATCACGATGATGAAGATGTGGAATCGGCTCACTTTCATAAGCACCTCCAAAAATATCGAATGTTGCGACGCGGATGCCGTCATCGAGATCGATGACGCACCGATGTCACGATCCAGATAGACATCATGCCGGGGGTGTATCTGGAGATCAGAGCCACGGCATAGATGGACAGGCAACCGAGAGCGACCCGGAGTCGCCCTCGGGCATCACTCGGCGCTCACCGAGGACACCAAGCGAGCCTCTTCGGGGAAGAATTTCGCCAGGCACGCCCGGGGAACGGGTTTCGTGTAGCGAGTGAGCACGACAATGAACAGGAAGGCCACGGCCAATCCCGGTAAAGCGGGATGAAGCTGCGTGGCCCAAGGAACTTTCATCAAATTGAGAATGATCCAGATGCCCGTCACGACGGATCCTCCCACCGCCGACGCGATGGCCGCTTCCCGACTCACCCGCTTTGATTTCAACCCGAACAGCAAAGGGAAGAAGAAAGTGACCCCGAGGACGGCCACCGCATAGGAGACGAGCACCAGGATCAATTCCGGCGTCCGCACGGCTCCCAGAAAAGCGGCCACACCCACGATGAGGATGGTGATGCGAGAGATGCGGAGATAAAACTTCTCGCTCTTGAAGACGCCATGGGGTTCATAATAGCACTTGCGCAACAGATCATGGGCGATGCTCGCGCCGGCGATGATCAACAGCGAACTGGTCGTGGACATGCCCGCGCTGATGATGCCGGTCAGCGCCAACGCCGCCAGGAAGGGACCCACGGTCGTGGTGACGAGCACGGGGAAGGCCTGGTCGGGACTGCTGATCCGATCCCACACGAGCACGCGCGCCGCCGCTCCCAAATAGAAATTGCCGTAGAGGAGGAAGAGAATGATCATGGCCACATTCAACGGCAGGGCGAACCGGGCGACGTTGACGTCCCGAGCGGCATAAATCTTGGTGACCAATTCCACGCGCGTTGCATAGGCCACCAGCCATACCACGTACCAGGAGACGAGATACGTCCAGGACCAGCTCACGCCGGTGGGCGACGTCCAACCGGGAGCCACCCGTTCGACTTTGGCCAGCACATCCGACCACCCGCCGACCAGATGATAGAGGCCGGGGACCAACACCAACAGACCCAGCCACATGAACCAGAACTGAGCCACGTCCGTCCACACCACGGCGAGGAATCCACCGAACGTGACGTAGAAGACGAAAATCGCCGTCCCCAACAGGAGGCCGGTAGTGAACGAGACGCCGAGCAACTGCTGGAGCACAAATCCCATGACCCGAACCTGGGCGATGAGATAAATGATGGACGACAGGGCGACGATGAGCGCCGAATAGCCACGGAGAAACCGACTGTTGAACCGCTCGCCCATGTAATCGGGCAGCGTGTAGCCGGCCATCAGACGGAGTTTCTCGGCGAAATAGACGAGCACGATGAGCGTGCCCAGAGCCATGCTGATGAACGGGAGGATGGCCACGCCCCCATCTTTGGCCGCCAGCGCCACGCCGCTCAAGATCGCTCCTCCGTGCATGACCGACGCCATCATCGCCATGATCATGATGGGGAGGCCGATGTTCCGACCGGCCACCCAGAAGCTGTCCATGTTCTTCTGATATCGGGCGCAGATGATCCCGATGAGGACCATCAGGCCCAAATACCCGACGAAAATGAGCATGCCTATCTCTGAGAGCGACATCATTCCCCCTTGCCGGTCATGCGCCCCTTCTTATAAATTCGCCAGCAGTAGTAGAACTGTCCGAGGACCAAAACCCATGGTAAGACGATGAGCAGAAAGAAGCTGGTCAGTGGAAGGCCGATGATCTTCATCTCGAACTCCAATGGGTCGCGCCCCGTCGCTTCAGAGCTGCCGGGGCAACATGTCTGGCTCGAGCTGGAGGCACTCGGCGAATGCCGTCAGCCCGGAGAAGTGATGCACGATGGCCATGACCTCGTAGATGGCCCGGTCATCGGCTCCCAACCGACGCACCTCGCGCACGTGAAAATCAATGCCGTAAGGCGAGTGGGCGGCGGCCGAGACGGCCAGAGCGACGAGTTCCTTGTCTCTCCGGCTCAACCGACCGGGCTGAAAGACCAGTTTGTTGAACGTCCACATGTCGGCCAAGTAGGCTGGATTCCGGGCCATGACCTGATAGACGCCGGGCACGCGATCCAGTTCGTAGAATGCCTTGATGTCCCGGTAGACTCGCCCAACGGCTTCGTCGGCCTGAGATTCGACAACCGGAGTGAGATATGGCGTGGAGGGCTCGCCCCCGGCGCGAAAATCGGGCCCGATGCCCAATCCATCGGCGAACCGGTTCATCGAGTGCGTGGCGAAGATGGTCAACGCCAGCTCCACCCAGGTCTCGTCTTCGGCGGCCACGCCTCCCTGCTTCATCCCGGAAGCAGTGTGAGCGTTCGTTCAGTAATCGCAGGCGTTGACCGCCGAGACGGCCACGGCGATCATCTCCTTCAGAGCGCGACTGAGCGCTCCGGGAGCGATGATCCGGGCATAGGCGCGAGAGCGCGGCGCATTACAATCCATCCGGTAGGCGATGGCCCGGGAGAGATTGGGAACCCAGTCCATCCCGTAGCGTTTTTTGACCGCCTCGAAATAGGCCTTGACGGCCCCGGTGGCTTCTTGTTCGGAAATCAATCGTACGGTGCTCATGCTGGATTGAGCCTCCTTCCCGGCGACGACCGATGGGCGATGAGAGCTCATATCAGCCGCTCTCGCCGGACGGTCCGCCCATCATTCCCGACGCTCAAGGGACGAGAGCGAAGGCGTTCAAAGGCGATCCCGTCGCTCCCCGCAGTCTCAAGGGATTGAGGACGAGGAGGAACTCGTAGACCCCTTCTTCGGCCAGCGCGGCGGCCAACTCCTCCAGGTTCATGTTCTCCACCAGGTAAATCCCATGATCGGCGATCAAAATCCGATGCACGGGGAAGACGGTCCCCTTCTCGGGCACGACTTCGTAGCTCAATTGATCGTCCCCGGTGAGAAAGATCTTCTTGCTGGCCAGCCAGCGCGCGGCGCTCTCGCCGGGACCGGGACGAAATCCTTTATACTTGTCCTGATCCTTCTCGAAGAACTGGCCGTATCCGGTTCGAATGAGGACGGCATCACCAGGACGAATCTCCACGCCTTCGGCCTTGGCCGTCGCTTCCAGATCCTCGGCGGTGATCTCCTCTCCGGGGGCCAGCGCTTTCACGCCCTTGAACCGAGCGACATCGAGCAGCACGGCGCGGTTGACGAATCGGTCCTTGGGATAGGTCTCGATGCCCAGTTTACGCAATCCTTGGGGACCTTCATTGGCCAAGGCATCCAGTCCGCCGTAGAGTTTCAGATGATCGGAGATGTGGCCGATGGCATCGATGGTCGGCGCGCCGTGTTGCCCGCTGAAGAACATCATGTCTTCGGCCCA
>RFHM01000313.1 GCA_003696865.1 Acidobacteriota bacterium
CGACCAGACAGTTTCAAGAGCAGCACAAACTCCAGATGGTGGGCATCATCGAGGAACAGCATCCCGATCGCGCCCGGCTGTTCATGCAGTGGAAACAGATGTCCTGGCCGGTCATGGTCGATTCGCTCAATTTGTTGGAAGTCCCTTATGTGCCCATCACGCTGGCCATCGACGAACATGGAATCATCCGCAAGATTCAACCTTCGCTCACCTGGGTCGAGCAGCTTCCGGAAGAATTCCTCGACAGATCGTTTCCCGAGCCCTCAAACCGACGCACCGAAGCCGGCGGGCTGCCGGATCTCGGCCGGTTGAAGCAGATGACGCGGAACAATACGGCCACTGCCTGGCGCGAGTATGCCCATGCCGCGTTCCTGTGGGGTGGACCGGACCGGCTCGATGAGGCCATCGCCGCTTACCAGCGGGCGCTCGCTCTGGAGCCCGAGGACGGATACACCTGGTTCCGTCTCGGCGTGGCCTACCGTCGGCGATATGATTCCTCGGCGCGCCGACCCGGCGACTTTCAACGGGCCATCGATGCTTGGGCGAAAGCGCTCCGGATCGATCCCAATAATTACATCTGGCGGAGGCGCATCCAACAATACGGTCCTCGGTTGAAGAAGCCCTATCCGTTCTATGACTGGGTGAGTCGGGCGCGCAGAGACATTCGAGCCCGGGGCGAGATCCCTGTTCCCCTCGCCATTGAACCCAGGGGGGCAGAACTCGCTCGGCCCGCGCGGCAGTTCTTGTCGACGAACCCACCGGAGAAGGAACCCGATCCGAATGGGCGAATCCATCGGGATCGCGGTCGGTTCATCCAGGTGGAGACGGTCGTCGTTCCTCCGGAGGTCGCTCCCGGAGGCGTCGTGCGCGCTCATGTGATCTTCCGACCGAATGATCGCCGCAAGGCGCATTGGAATAATGAGGCGGGAGACGTCGTCTTCTGGGTTCATCCGCCCCAAGGCTGGGCTGTTGATCGCCAGTATCAGACGATTCCTTCTCCATCTCAGCCGGTGAGCCGTGAGCCTCGACAAGTGGAATTCGAGATTCGCTGTCCGGAAGACGCTCGTCCGGGTACGGTATCAATACCCGGCTATGCCCTCTATTACGTCTGTGAGGATGTCAATGGCGTGTGTTTATATCGCCGACAGGACGTCATCCTCAAAGTCCGTGTCAGGAAGAAGCCCGCGCTCTGAGGGGCGTCCGTCGTCCGTGGTGCGCCCAGGCCCCATCGGGGGATGAACAAAGCCTGTGGGAGGATCTTTGTGTTCTCTGCGCCTCTGCGATGATCTTCAAAGGTGGTTCCCGGCCTGAAGGCGGACGATCATCGATTGGCGATAAGATAAGGGCGACGATATCTGGAGGTTGGCGTCGAGCTACACTCTGCTCTGCAGGGGTGACAGACGCTCACCGAAACGGGCTCATCGGCTCTCCTCAGTCCCTTCCTTTGGATAGAGCTTGGCCATGATGCGATTGAAGGCGCGAACGAGATCATCGCGCATTTGCGCCGTGTAAGGATTGTAGTGCTGCAGATCGTGAAAGAGCTGCCAGGTGTCATGGTTGGTTTGCTCGATGACGCCGAGAATGTCTTCGAATCCCCTGGTCGAAATGTCTCCTGGGCGCAGATGGAGTTCTCCGAGGACGCGTCCGACAAAATGCGTGATTCCCTGGGAGTAGGCGGCCAGACGATCGTGCTCGTCGGGCGTTTTCTCCAGAACGATGACTCCACGGCGTTGCCAGAAATCGCGCCAGAAGAGGAGACGGGCGTTGTCGATGCGGAGTGGGCAGAACACGATGCGCAGCCCGCGCAAACCGTTTTTGGCGCTGTCCGGGCCAAACAAGGGGTGCGTAGCCAGCGCTTCTACCGTCTCGGGTAGTTCGCGTTGCATGACCTCTGCCGGATAGATTTTGACCGAGCAGGTGTCCATGACCAGTGTTCCTGGCCGAAGATGGGGCCTGGCTCGCTTGAGCACTGACTCCAGCGCCGAGATCGGCGTGCAGAGAAACACGTTTCGTGCGTGACACGCTTCTTCGAAACCGACGCACCGGACGCCCAATTGGCGAGCGATACGGGTGTCAGGTCGCACATCGTAGACCAGGACGGGAAACTCCTCGCGGAGAATTTTGGCCAGCAGTCGGCCAAAGCGACCGAAGCCGATGATAGAGCACCGTTCACTCATGTCCATAACACCATTACGAAGTTAGCAAATCGGGCAAGGTTCCGTCCAGAGGGAACCCCCGTTGACCGTTGTTGAGGTGTGGAGCGCCCATGTTGTGTATGGTGAAGGGTGTCCCTTTGACCGCACTCATCCGGTGACGTATAATCCCATCCGGGACGGGGGATGTCGGTGACATTCCCTTCCATGGAGCGAACACCAGCGTGGAGGGCATATCCATGAATCGACGCGAGCTCCAACATGTGCTTCCCTCGGGTCACGTCATCAAAGTGGTGCAGGGAGATATTACCGAGGAGCAGGTGGATGCCATCGTCAATGCGGCCAACGAGCACCTCGCCCATGGTGGGGGCGTAGCCGGCGCTATTGTCAGGAAAGGTGGGTCCGAGATTCAGCGAGAGAGCACCGAATGGGTCCGGCGTCATGGACCGGTGGCCACGGGCCAGGCGGCCATCACCGGGGCCGGCCGGCTACCGGCCAAAGCCGTCATTCACGCTGTGGGTCCGGTCTGGCATGGTGGCGAGCAAGGCGAGGATGAGAAACTGCGATCGGCGGTTTGGAACAGTTTGAAGCTGGCCGATGAGCGCGGTTTTCGCAGCATCGCTTTGCCGGCCATCAGCTCGGGCATCTTCGGTTTCCCCAAGGACCGTTGTGCTCACATCCTCCTGGCCACGGCGCGGGAATTCGCTGAACAACATCCGGACAGTCGGCTCCAAGAGATTCGCTTCGTGCTTTTCGACCAGCCCACTTTGGAGGCGTTCGCGGCCGAATTCCGCCAGCAGTTTGGGGGCGAGGCCTGAAGCGTCTGGTCGATCACTTGAAATTCGGGGTCTGGGGGTGATGGGACCACTCTCATTGGTCGTATCCGCGGATGACCATTCCCCCTTCTGTCCTCATCCAGGCCGGACACAAGGCTGCTCACTCGCATTGCTCGGCGGGCGTGGCACAGTGCTCATCTTCGGCGCTGGTCCCCCGCGAAAATAGAGGGTAGCGCAGGCCGTCAGCTTGCGCTACTTCATTCTCGCCGCTCGTGCCATAATTCATGGATGATCCCCTCGAAAGAAAATAGCTCATTCATTCATTCATCGATAGGGGCTCACAGAGTCATGGGTCACTTCGAAGAGGGCAACTGTTCGGTTTTGGGATGCTTTCGTCTCGAAATCGAACGCGGCTCCCAAACGGCCACTCGCCCTGAGAATGATCCAGTTCGATCATGAGTGCTCGCCTCGGTTGTGTAACCTTTTGGGGGAAGAGGGGTTGAGTGACAAGGGCGAGGGTCCCACTCAGGCTCGGTCTTGGCGCCGGGAAGATGAGCAACGCATCATCCTCGATGGTACGGGAGTTGCAAGGCCATCTAAAGAAAGATGGATATACCACGTCAAGATGCTGCCCGTCGTCGTCGCCGGCGACGGATCTTATACGCAGTGGTCATCACGGCCACCGTGGCTGGAGGCTTCGTGTTCACCTCGCGATTGGAACCGGCGGCGCCCACTGTTGAGCGGGCTACGGTTTGGATCGATACGGTGAAGCGGGGAGAGATGCTGCGTCAGGTGAGAGGCAATGGCATGCTCGTCCCCGAGGAGATTCGGTGGATACCGGCCGAGACCGAAGGCCGGGTGGAGCGCATCTTCTTGCAGCCGGGCGCCGTGGTGAAACCCGATACGGTGTTATACCAATTGCGCATTGAAGGCCATGTATTATAGCCAAAACGATTGGTGAGGTGGGACATGGCTCGACGATTGCAGATCGAGTGGCAAGAAGATGAACAACCGCTCTATGAACCTTACAAGCAAGAAAAGGACGCTCAAAACCGAACGCGGTTCCATGCGCCGTGGCTGTTGCGCACAGGCCGGCCGATGGTCGAGGTCGCACCGTTGGTGGGCGTGCACTACCGAGAGACGGGAGAATTCGAGCGCGTGGGATCTTCGCGAACGCGTCGAGTAGATGTCCGCGTCATCTCGGCCACCAACGCCGATCTTCGTCAAGAGGTCGCCGCCGGTCGATTCCGTCAGGATCTCCTGTTTCGACTCAACACGGTCGAGATTCATCTGCCGCCTCTCAGGGAGAGGTTGGGGGACATCCCTCTGCTGGCGGAGCATTTCCTCCATCAATATGCCCGACGTTACCGCAAGCCCGTCAAAGGATTTCATCCCGCGGCCGTAGAAGCCTTGCTTCGCCACTCCTGGCCGGGGAACGTGCGGGAACTGGACCACGTCGTCCAACGAGCGGTCCTGCTGGCTCGTGGCCAGCGCATCGGCGTTGCCGATTTGGGATTGCAGCCCGACAGCGAGACCCGGGCCCGGCTCGGGGTCACGGTGCTGCCCCGCCCCGGCACGGCCGCTCACCGGGCGCTCGTGGCCGAAGCGCTCGAGGAGCAGCACTACCGGCTCGTGCACTGGCGGGCAGTACCGGATCTCCTCGACTGGCGCCGCTTCTTCGA
>RFHM01000314.1 GCA_003696865.1 Acidobacteriota bacterium
CACCCTGGAGGAGATGGAACGCACCATGATCCAACAGGCCCTGGAACAAACCGGCTGGAACCAAACCCGCGCCGCCCACCTGCTCGGCATCTCGCGCGACGCTATTCGTTACAAGATCAAGAAGCACAAGATCGAACGAGGGGTGATCGTCTCCGCCCCGAGCAGCTTGAAGAGTGCGTGAGTCGGCTGATGATGGGATCGACACACTCACCGTTCTGGGAACGGGTCGCCGATGGGTGTGCAACAAGAAAGAACGTTCGGAAGGAGCGGCGCTCATGGGACGTTGGAGATGGTTGGTTGCGATCGTCATCTTGGCGAGTCCGGCCACGGCGGCCGCCCAACGGCTCACCACGGCCGACTGTCTCGATTGTCATAAAGAGCCGACGTTGACCGAGGAAGTCGGCGGCCGGACGATCAGCGTGTTCGTCGATCCCCGGATCTTCCGAGCCTCGGCACACGGTCTTCTGGACTGCACGGATTGCCACGCCGATGTGAACGATTATCCTCACCAGCCGCCTCCTCAGCGCGTCGCCTGCGCCGCCTGCCATCCCGATGTTCAGCAGAGCTACGATCAAGGGCTTCATGCTCAGGCCCGTCGTCGGGGAGATACCCGCGCGGCCACGTGTCTGGATTGTCACGGTCAAGCCCACGGTATCCGGCCCACCGATGATCCTCAATCGCCCGTGTATCGCACTCATATCCCCCGCACCTGCGGTCGCTGTCACAGCCAAAAATTCGTCATGGAACCGGCCGGCCTGAGCACGCAACCCTTCTTCTCGTACCAGGAGAGCGTCCACGGTCGGGCGGTGGCCGCCGGATCGATGAAGGCGGCCGTGTGTACCGATTGTCATCGGAGCCATGACGTTCGTCCGCCAAGCGATCCTCAATCCACGATCTTCAAATTCAATGTGCCGCGCACCTGTGGTCAGTGTCACGAGAAGATCGCCGCCGAGTTCATGGAGAGTATTCACGGTCAGGCCATCAGACGCGGGAACTGGCGAGCGCCCGTGTGCACCGATTGTCACGGAATTCATTCCATCAAGTCCCACATTGATCCCAACTCGCCGGTGGCCGCCCAGCGCCTGGCGAGAACGGCCTGTGGCCAGTGCCACGAAGGCGTTCGACTGTCGCAGGAATTCGGCGTGCCGGGCCGCCGCGTGAGCACGTACTACAACAGCTACCATGGACTGGCTACGGAGTTGGGCTCCCGGGTGGCCGCCAATTGCGCCAGTTGCCACGGCGTCCATAACATCCTGCCGTCATCGGACCCGCGGTCGACGATCAACAAGAATAATCTGGTCAATACCTGCGGGAAATGCCATCCGGGGGCGAGCGAGAAATTCGTCAGCGGGCGCATTCACGCCGACACGCCCATCTCAGAAGACATCGGGAGCATCGTCAGCTTCTGGGTGAGGAAGATCTACCTCTGGTTGATCGTCCTCATCATCGGATCCATGGCCCTGCATAACGGCCTGCTGTGGTACAAGAAGGCCGTAGCCCATCGCGATGCTCAAGAGCGACCGATCATTCGCATGACGCGCCAACAGCGCATTCAACACGTGATCTTGTTGACGAGTTTCTTCACGCTGGTGATCACCGGCTTCGCCTTGAAATATCCCGACTCCTGGCTGGCCTGGCTGCTCGGCGAGAGCGAAGCCATCCGACGCGTGGTGCACCGAGCGGCGGGAACGGTGCTCCTCCTGCTGGGAATCTACCATCTCGGTTACATCGTAGCTACCCGAGAAGGCCGGGAGAGCTGGCGAGCCCTCCGGCCGGTCAAGAGAGACTTCTCCGACCTGATCGACACGCTCAGTTATTATATGGGGCGCCGCTCGGCGCGCCCGCTGCTCGGGGCCTTCAGTTACGTGGAGAAGATCGAATACTGGGCGCTCATCTGGGGCACCCTCGTCATGGGCATTACCGGCCTCATGGCATGGTTCGAAGTCGAAGTGACCCACTTTCTCCCCCGATGGACGGTGGAAGTGGCCCTCACCATTCACTTTTACGAAGCAATCCTGGCGACGCTGGCTATCTTCGTCTGGCACTTCTATCACGTCGTTTTTGATCCTCACGTCTATCCCATGAACTGGAGTTGGCTCGATGGCCGGGTCTCCGCCGAGCATTACAGGAGAGAACATCCACTGGCCTACCAGGAGTGGGTACGACAACGGGCGTCGTCAGGACATGGAGGAGAAAGGCGCCTCGGGTCTCCTTCGACGAGTATGGAAAGTCCTTGACCATTTTCTGTGAAGGAGGAAGCGATGAAACAGAGATCGATCAAACAACTCGTTCTGGCTCTCATGTCCATGCTCGCCCTCACCGTCATCCTGCTCCCCACGCCTTCGGGAGCGGTGAGCGCGGGCGATGAGGCGGCCAAGCTCTTCCAGGCCAAGTGCTCCAAGTGCCACGGCGTCGATGGCAGTGGCACGGCGATGGGAAGGAAACTGAAGGCGCCGGATCTGCGTTCGGACGCCGTGCAGAAACTCTCCGACGATGAGCTGTTCCAAGCCATCGCCAAGGGGAAGAAGGCGTTCCACAAATTCGGCACCAAGCTGAGCGAGGAGCACATTCGGCAACTGGTGCGTCATGTGCGACAGTTGGCCAAGAAGAAGTGAGCGGCGAGGAGTGTTCTCGCCATCTCGCGGCCGGCCGCCGACCCGGGCGAGAGGGAGGCATTGTGCTCGCGCGCTCGTCGTCGGGCGACAAGATGCGGCTCGGCGAGGGCGAGCGTCACTCTCCAGACCGCGGTGATGCGTCTGAGCCAACGGCGAGCCGCCGCCGCTTCCGCGCCCGGTGACGACGGGACCGGTCACATTCATCAATTGGCGAAAAAGCCAACCCTCTGGGTGAAATGGCCCGCTTATTGCGGAGAATCCCCCGTTGGGGCAATGGCGTGGCTCATCCCACCCCGTCCATAAGGGTTTGAGCACACAGCAGTTGACAGCACAACCCTGAATTGGCATACTAGTTGCAACCAAACCTGTTCGAGATGTTGGCTGGGGACTGCGTTCTCTGGCTGAGGTGATGGCGGGAGAGCGCCTCCCAAAGGAGGGAGCTATGAGAAAGACGATCAAATTGATCTCTATTGCCATCGGCGCGCTTTCATTCTTCATGCTCTCCGATCTTGGGGGATGGATCGGAGCGCAAGAGCAAACGCTGCCTCGTCCGGGTCTGAACGTCCAGATTCTGGATGCCACCATCCCCGAGGACACGCGGCAACCGGTCGTCACCTTCCGCATCACCGACGAGCGGGGGATGCCGCTGGACAAGGACGGCATCCTCACCGAAGGGGTCGTTCGGCTCCGCTTCATCATCGCTCGCATCAAACCCGGCGAGGACCAATATACGGCGTACACCGTGCGGCAGCAAACCGGCGATGTGCTGGGCACGGTTGAACAAGCCAGTTTTGAAACTGACGGCACATTCGAGCAGATCGAACCGGGCACCTACCGATACACGTTCCGCACGGTGTTGCCGGAAGATTTCGAGCGTTCGGCGACGCACACGGTGGGGATCTACGCCGACCGGGATTTGACGCACTTCGATGGTCGCGATTACGTCGGGCAAGATACGTTCGATTTCGTTCCCGATGGGAGCGACGTCGAGGTGGTGCGCGACGTGGTCACCGATGCAGCCTGCAACCAGTGTCATAATCCACTGCAAGCGCATGGCGGCTTCCGACGTACGGTGGCGCTGTGCGTCCTCTGCCATACGCCACAGACGGCCGATCCGGATACGGGGAACACGGTCGATTTCAAGGTGATGATTCACAAGATTCACCGAGGCGCGGACCTGCCCAGTGTGAAGGCCGGACGGCCGTATCAGATCGTGGGCTTCCGCGGGCATGTCGCCGATTTCTCCACCGTAGAGTTCCCTCGCGACATCCGGAACTGTCAAACCTGTCACATGGGAGGAACGCAATCGGCGCATTATCTGACCGAGCCCTCGCGGGCGGCTTGTGGTTCGTGCCACGATGACGTGAACTTCCAGACCGGCGAGAACCACCTGGGTGGACCGCAACCCAATGACAACGCCTGCCAATTCTGCCATCAACCGACGTCGGGACAAGAATTCGATATCTCCGTGGCCGGAGCTCACGTGATTCCCTCCAAGTCCAGGCAGGTGCCGGGAGTGAACTTCGAGATCGTGGACGTACAGAATACCAATCCCGGCGACCATCTCACCGTCGTGTTCAACATCAAGGACGATGCCGGCAACCCCATCGCTCCCGAGGAGATGGACTTCCTGCGGGCGACATTCGGCGGACCGACGACCGACTATGCCGGATGGTATAACGAAGATGCCCGCGCGGCGACGCCGACCGATGACGGTAACTTCAGCTTCACGTTCACCACGCCGATTCCGTCCAACGCCACCGGCACGTATACGGTGGGACTGGAGGGATTCCGCAATGTCGACATCATCACGCCGCTCGGCGAAAAGATCACCGTGCGGGATTCCGGCGACAACGTCGTTCGGTCGTTCGCCGTGACCGGCGATCTCGTCCCCCGGCGCCGGGTGGTGGACATCGCCAAGTGCAATGCCTGTCACGATCGACTCAGCCTGCACGGGAGCATCC
>RFHM01000315.1 GCA_003696865.1 Acidobacteriota bacterium
CCCGTCGTCTGATCGACGGTGACGAACGGCATGAACTGGTCTTTCCCATTGCCCGGGGCATCGTCATTGACGCGGACGGGTTCGCTCCAGCTCATCCCTCCATCCGTCGATCGACTCAAGAGAATATCCACATCGCCAGTTCGTCTGTCGGCCCACACCACGTAGAGATTCCCCCGCGTCGATCCCACCGAGCGATCGACGGCCAGGGAGGGGAGACTCCCGCCATGCCGGGCCAGCGCCCGGAGCCGACCGAATGGGTGAACGTCGGCGACGTGGATATCCGAACCGAACGTCGCTCCCCCATCGGTGGAGAGATCGACGACGATCTCCGGCGGTCGATCGCGACGAAAGTGTAACCAGATGACATAGACTTCCCCTCGAGGCCCGACGCGCGGCATAGACCCTTGAACGCCGCGATCATCGCTGATGATTTGCGGCGCGGAAAATGTCATCCCCCGATCGGTGGAGCGAGAAAAGAGAATGCGACTGCCGTCGGCGATGCTCGTCCAACTGATGTACAGGGAATCATTGAACGGCCCGCCGGTGGTATCGGCAGTGATCCACTCCTTATCCTCGAAGGCGGGGTTCGATTCGCCAATATGAGCCACGACGGGGACGCCGGCCGAAAAGCGACGGCCGCCATTGGTGGATCGATAGACGAAGACGCCGTTATCGCTTCGATCCGTGTTCCACATGATGGTGGAGACGTAGACGTTGCCTTCGCTATCCATGGTCAGAGCGGGATCGCTTTGATTTTGAAACTTCACACTGCGGCCGTCCGGCCCACGAGCGAAATTTCGCACCGGTGACTGTTGCTCCCACGTCTCGCCGCCATCGAACGAAACGTAAGGCGTGACGCGAACGGCAAACTGACTGCTGTCCATGGCCGCGGCAATGATGTGTTGCGGATCGCGAGGATCAATGATCAGCGTCGTCTCGGCCGCCGGACCGGTTTGATTGACGCGGATGTTCGTACCCTGGAGCAGGGCATTCGATGGCGTCCCGGAAAGCATGGCGGTGAGTTCATCGGCCGTCACCACCCGGCCATTGCCCATCCGGAATCGGCGCGGCGGGGCGTTCTCCTGAGCCACTGCGCCCACTGAGGCGAGAGATCCGAGGAAAGAAACACATAGACTGGCAGTGATCACACTCATCCTTGCGCATCGGGCGAACATACGACACCTCCTCAAATGGTTTTTCACGCTTTCACGACACTCCGGCCACAATCCGGGCGAAGGGCGAGAACCCTTCGCCCGTTCCCGGTCGATCATCGTACGGAGACTTTGATCTTATACTTGTAATCGGGCCCCCCGTTGCCGGCGAAGTCCTTGATGCGGAACGTGAACTCGCCCCCGATGAGAACGAGATAGGTCAAGAATGAATCCGATGTGACGCCATCGTCGTCGTTCTCCGCCAACTGAACCACGCCCAGTGTATCGAACAGCGTGATCACCGAATCCAACGGAGAAGGCGGCGACAGGGTGGCAGCATCCACATCGATGGTGATGGTCTGCAACGCGGAAGCGGACAATCGGAAATAGTCCTCATCACCCGCCGGATCGATGGTCCCGATGATGGTCACGTCGGGCGTGATGGGATTGGCCAACAAGGCATTGTCGTTGGGTTCCGATTCGTTCACGCTGGTAATGGTGATGGTCACCGACCCGGTGTTGTTGGATTCGTCGGATTCGCTGACGGCATTTCCGGCATCGACGATGACGCCGATGTAACGAGTTCCCTGTGTCGCCGAGGTGGGAATCGGAACGCCGCCGAGCGTGATGATCTGCGATTCTCCAGGCAAGAGATCGGATACCGGAGCCGTGGCCATGAGGATATCACTGGCGTCGATCGTCGGATCGTCGGAGAACCGGACTTCCTGAGTGGATGGGCCTGCCGATCCGCTACCCTGATTGGTGATCGTGAAGGTGATGGACACCTGATCACCGGCATCAGCGCTGGTCGGCGTGACGCTGAGATTGGTCACCACCAGGTCCGGTTGAGCGGCAGTGACGGTGATGGGCACCATGGCCGTATTATTGGCCTCGTTCGATTCAGACACGGCATTTCCCGAATCCACAATGACGCCGATGAATCTCGTTCCCGAGGGAGCCGTCGCGGGAATGGTGACATTGACGGTGAACGGCGTCGAACTTCCCGGGCTCAACGCGCTCGTCCCCACTGTGGTGAGCAAGGCATCGCCAGCATCAATGACGTTGTCCACCGAGAAGCGAATATCGTGGGAGCTGCTGTTGGCCGTCGCCGTCCCCTGATTCACGATGCTGAAGCTCACCGTCACCGTTCCTCCCGGCGGGATGGCCGTGGGGGTGACCGTCAAACCGGTCACCACCAGATCCGCTTGGGCCGCGGTAATGGTGATCGGCGTGGATGCCGTGTTGTTCCCCACGTTCAACTCGTTGACCAGATTCGGCGTGTCGGCGATGACGCCGATGAACATCGAGCCGGGCGGCGTAGACGGGGGGATGCTCACCGAGACGGTGAACGGCGTCGAGGCCCCCGCACCGAGCGCCGACGTTCCCACCGTGCCGAGGAGCGTATCTGCCGTCGTGATGAGGTTATCGGCGGAGAGATAAATCTGATGGGTAGTCGAACCGGCAGAGCCACTGCCCTGATTGGCGATGGTGAAGTTCACCGTCACCGTGCCACCGGGATTGACCGCCGTGGGATTGATTGTGAGACCGGTGACCACCAGATCGGGCAAAGGCGCGGTGATGGTCAACGGGGCGGTTGCCGTGTTGTTCCCCTCGTCCGATTCGGCGACGGCCCCTCCGGCATCCACCCGAATACCAATGAACTGGGTTCCCGGCGATGCGCTGGCGGGGATGGTGACGTTCACGTTGCTGAACGTTTGTGCCGCTCCAGCGGGTAAATTGGGCGTTCCCACTGTGGCCAAGAGCGTATCGCCGGCATCGATGACATTATCTGCCGAGAGGCGAATTTCGTGGGTCGCCGATCCGGCCGGTCCGCCCCCCTGGTTCATCACCGTGAATCCGACCGAGACCGTGCCTCCTGGCGCCACTGACGTCGGATTCACCGTGAGGTTCGTGGCCACGAGATCGGCAAGCGTGCTGCCCACGTTGAGGGGCGTGCTCGCCGTGTTATTCTGCTCGTTGGACTCTACGACACTGCTCGACGAATCGGCGATCACGCCCAGGAAGTGAGCGCCCGTCGATGTGGTCGATGGGATGACCACGGTGAGGTTGCTGAACGGAATGGATTGTCCGGGAAGGAGCGTGGGCGTGACCACGGTAGCCAACAGGACGTCGCTCCCATCGATGATGTTATCGGTGGAGAGACGCACCTCGTGAAATGTGGAACTCGCACTCTGGCTTCCTCGATTGGCGATGGAAAAGCTCACCGAAACGGTGCTCCCGGGATTGACGGTGGTGGGCGATACAGTCAGCCCTTCGACGACCAGATCGGGGCCCGGCGGGGTGAGGCTCGTCTCCACCGTTCCGCGATTTTCCGTCGCCGCAGAGAATGCCGCCTCCCACGCCTGACGAATGGTCTCCAGCTTGTCCAGATCCGCCTGGTTCGCCGTTTCACCTTGAGGGACGATGAGCACGAACGCTTGCCTGAACCGGGTGGGCGCCCCTCCCGGTCCGGGCACCCGCTGCCCTTCGGCCTGGATGATCTGGTTGATGGAAACCGTCCGCCGCACACCATTGACCGTCACTCCGATTTCCGGAGGACTGGTTCGATCGCGACCACCGGTATTCGTAGGAGCATCGATGAAGAAGAAGTCGGGCACCTCCGCGGATGACCGTAACCCCATCACATACTGATCTAGCGGACTGTAGCGGATGGTCGCCCGTTCGGAACGAAACGTGTTTCCGCCCAGATCGCGCCAATCGTTGCCACCGAGGAAGGAGCCATCAGAATCAAGGAAGAAGCTCCACTCCGAGCGATGACGTCCGAGCAGCGCATCGCTCGGCACGCCGCCATCGTTGAATCGGACATAGGCGCCCCAGCGTCGCCCTACGGCTCGCGCCAGCAGGCCAAGCGTGGTGAACGTGGTTCGTCCAATCTGCTCATTGACATCGTCGGGAAAATCGCTCAATCGATTCATGACGACGATGGCCTGCAATCGCCCTCCACTTCCAAATGCCGAGGTTCGATCGAACGTGGGCAGACCGATTCCTTGAACGGCATTTTTCACCAGCTCGGTGAAACTCAACTCCCCGGGTTCGGCCAGCGAATGCGAGAAAGTGCTGGAGCCGAAGAGCACGAGGAAATCGAAGTCGTCACCATGCGTCTGGTAGAATCGCCGGGCCACCGCCCGCGTATTCAGGCCACGGTTGAAGAATTCCAGGATGGGCGCGGGCGAAGCGAATGAAGCGGGAAGATCCTGATCGAAATTGACCCGGAAGAATGTTCGGCTCCCCCCATTGGAAAGCCCCACCAGTCCATCCCTGGTAGCGACCGACTGATAGCTGAGGCGAATGCGCCCATCTCTGAACAGTACGAGCTGAACGGTATTGGCATTGGTCGTATTGAACTCGGGAAGGTTTTTCCAGGTGATGACTACGCGACTCCCCCCAACTGAGCGTACAAAGACACCATCTGAACCCGATGTCGCGGCGGGATTGAAATCATCCCAGAGGGCTGCAATACGCGGACTCTCCGCGATGAACTCGGCGATTGATGGCGTCCCATCGGGATCGGGAGAATCGAAGGTGACCAATCCATTGGAGCTCACGAAGAGGAAATTCCGACTCACCGTATAGAAAGGGAAAAAGAATCCCAGATTCACCTGCGCCGTCTCATCATCGCCCAGCGTCAGCCGGGTCCCCAGATTGGATTCCATGGAGAATCCGATGAAGGAGACGTCGTAGCCCCCTGCCCCATTGGGTCGGAACTCGATCGTTCGATTAGCCAAGTCGAAGAGTTCGAGGAATGTGCCGTCATCGTGCAGCACGGCGATGTTTCCTTGATCAACGTCGGGGGGCTGAACCAATCGGCTCTGATGGAAACGCGACCAGGGGAGGGCGGCAGGCTTCACATGGACCGCCGGTGGCCAATTGGCCGTTCCCCATCGATCATCGATCGCCAACCGGCCCCGATCGGCATCCAGCCACAATCGTCGATCATCACGAGGATCGAGCGTCATTCTGAAAAAGCGCCAGTTCTCGGGAAGCCGCTTCAGTTCCTGCCAATGCTCACCTCCGTCCAGGCTGCGATACAGCCGATTCTCGATGAGTCCGGAGTGAATGGGCACGCTGAGCAAGGCGTAGATGATGGTCGGCGTCCCGGATCGAATGACCAACAGGGGTGGACGAGTGGGACGCGTGAACGGCACCGGCAATCCATACACGACCGATTTCCAGTGATCGCCCCCGTCGGTCGATTTGAGAATATAGCCCACGGCAGAGGCCGTGTAGACGACGAGAGGATCATCGGGACTCACCACTCGAAGGCCTCTCTCGTCCCCACCCGCCGATAGCCCTTGTCGAGTCCGGGGAGAGGACAAGCCTCGAGACATCCCCACACCCGCTAAGATCACCCCTACCAGGATGACCCATGAAAGAACATGACGCGATAGGAAACCATGAGAGCTGAGTTTTCTCATCCGACGACTATTCATAACCCCCTCCTTTCGCCCATTCGGGCGTCATCGCTCATCGGTCGCCCGATGAAGCGATGGCTAGGATATACGTCGTGCGCTGGCGACCAGGGTGGCGATCGCTCAAGCTCACGCCAATGTTATAGGTGCCGGCGGGAAGTTCCATCGGACCGATGCCCTTGGAAATCCCCACCGGAGAACTCTGGGCGATCACGCGGGGAGTGGCGTCTTCGACGACGAAGAGGACGAGATCGAGATTCACGTCCACTCGCTGAGGAGTCAGATTCACCTGAACGATCGCTGATCCATCCAATGAGAAAGTGAACACATCTTCTAATCGCTCTTGCCGACCATTGATGGGAACGGAAATGATCCCGTCGTCGCCGGGGCCGATGTCGCCGAGCACAGCACCGGGGGATGAGAGTCGTTGAGCCTGCTCGATCGTCTCATCGGGTTCCCGCTCGGCGACGAGTACATCGGGGAAGAATCGAAATGAGAACTGGAGATCGCCGCCGCCAGGCAGACTCCCTGCCCGGCTCGCTTCGATGAGGATCTCTTCTCCAGCGAGCGTTCCAAAGACGATCTGCGACTGAGGAATCTGCTCGTTGAACTCATCATTACAGGCGATTTCCACAAGATCCCCACACCGGCCCGTATAAGCGCTCAATACGGTGTCGTACGAACTGCCCAGAGTATCAACGATCGCGACGCCCGGGCTTTCCGGAAGGAAGCGGTACCAGACGCTGCCCGCATCGATGCTCGCCGTACAGGTATGCACAGGATCATCATCTTCGGTGGCCGCCGATCGAGTATCCAACCGGTCGACGAACGGGGTGCTGGTGATTCGGGTGGCCTGAGCGCAGAGATCGTTTTCGGGGAATTGGCCATTGAGAATGATATCGGCATCCTCGACAACCGCTCCCGCCTCCACCGGCACCAGAGCGATTCGTCGAGGCCCATCATCATTGGATTCCATCGCCCCACTATAAAACTCGCGCCCTCCGACCAGGGGCGGTGGAGGATCGAGTGGCCCGAGCCCAGATCCTCCGGTGAAGGCGGGATAAATGGGCTCCACCTCGACCGTGTAGCGGCCCGGCGGTAATCCCACGATGCGATAGAAGCCGCGCAGGCGGGGATCGAACACTCCATTCCCTCCGCGCGGTCGCCGATTGCCGATGAATCGATCCCCGGAGATCGCCGAGATGGCCAGAGGGACGCCGGAGACCCGCCGGGCCACGACGTTGGCCCCCTGAAAGCCGGCCACACCATTGGGCATGAGCACCCGCCCCTGAATCGTCCCCGTGGATGTGGCAAACCGGGGATCGGGATAGATCGCTGACAGCGCGGCGATATCATCGGCATGCAATCGCGCCTGATGGCGACTGATGAGGAGAGGAAACATGGTCGGAATTCCCCGATCGTTAATGGGCAGACCATCCAATGCTTCCCTCAGGTTCACTTGCGTGTGATCGAGCCCGATGAAATGGCCGAATTCGTGAACGACCGTAGCGCGAAACATCTTCAACGGGATGCGCTGGCCAACGAACAACCCATTGAACACGGCCCAACCTTGTCGGAATTCACCCCGCGTCACTCCCGGGGGCCGCAGAGTTGGCGAACCGAATCCCACAATGTCTCGACTGGCCCCGGTACCCACCAGAGCCTCGATGATGGACCCGTCGTGATCGAACAAAATGGGGTTGATGCCCCGCCGAACGCGGCTGAGGACGTCCATCACATTGGTTCCCGTCACATCTACGTCCAACTGACCACGCTGCTCGAACGCGATAGTCGCCGTCTCGACTTCCTGCCATAGGCTCAACGCGTCGGCCACCAACTCGACGGCGGCAGCATTATCGAGGATGCCCAGAGGACCGCGATCCGGCGTATAGGTCACGGGATTCCGCGGCCAATGAAAGGGTTGACCACGACTATTGATGAACAGTGGACCTCCCGCTCTCACCGGGCTGAGGAGAAGCCCCCCACTCAACAGAATGAGTCCCCCCACCGAGAGCACGAGCCATTCCCAACGTTGTTTCATCGTACCCGCTCGACTAAATAGTGTTTGTCCACCTCCCCTCTCAGGGCCTCACCGCTTGACAAGAGAAGACGATGAGTGATGGGGTGAAAGGGCGAACTGTGGGTTGGACATCCCTTTTCTCATGCCCTGACGAAAACCACCACGAACGATGGATATGCTCCGATGAACGTTGAGGATGATATCCACATCCTCGACGCGGTCACCGGGCATGATCTCGATCTCCACTCGATGATCTGGGTCATCGGTACTCGATTCCTCCTCGCCGCTATAGAACTCAGGGGGTCCGGGCAACTCCGCCGGTGGATCTAACGGCCCCACGCCGGAGCCTCCGGTGAAATCGAATCTGATCTGTTCGATCTCCACCGTGTAGCGTCCGGGCGGCAATCCGGGGAGCTCATAAAACCCGAGCAACTCAGGATCATCGGAACCGAAGTCGGGCCCACTACGCGTACCCACGTGAAGGAATCCGGATACCGATGACACGGCCACCATTCGGGGATCATCGACACGACGAGCGATGACATTGGCCCCTTGAAAACCGGTCCCATCGGGGAGCAAGATGTGACCGGAGATCGTTCCGCGCTGTCGAAATTCCCGGAAATCGGGATAGAGGGCCGAGACGGCCACCTCATCATCCAGATGAAGGACCTCGGTGCCCTCGACGATGAACGGGAACATAGTGGGCACCTCGTCGTCATTGCGCGAAGTGAAGTCAAATGCGGCGGCCGAATTCAATTGCGTATGATCGAGCCCGATATAATGCCCGAACTCATGGACGGCCGTCCCCAACAGATCGCTGGGGGGAAATCGCCCATTGAGCACGGCTCGCGCTTGTAAGTAGACGCCGTCACGACGAAACACGGTTGGACCGGCGAATCCCAACACCGTGCGGCTCGCTCCCGCTCCCAGCAGAGCATCGGTGATGCGCCCGTTAGTATCGAAAATGATGGGACTCGTGCATTCCCCACCCGACTGACACTGGCCAATGATGTGATTGAGAAAAGCGAGCACATTCCGTTCAGTCACATCGAGATCGAGTTGCCCTTCCTGGCGGAAGCGAACGCGGGATGAGGTGACGTTCTCCCAGATGCCAAGGGCCTGGGCGACCAGATTGATGGCTTGCCCATTGGTCAGAGCCCCTAATCGGCCTCGATCCGGCGTATAAGGAATGCGGCTGCGACGCCACACAAAAGGCACGCCTTGATCATTCACTAACAGAGGACCTCCCGCCTCCGCATCCGGAACATCTCCAATGAATGCGAACGAAGAGATGCCGGCCACGATCAGGAGAATGAACATCCCCAGTCGCCGCCACCGCTTCATCACATCATCCTTCTCATGCGAACCATCCCTCAATCCAAAGAGTGACCTCTCGGACGTCTCATGACGTCGCCCGTTGAGGCGAGCATATCCGATCCTCATCGACTCACTAACCTCCGTATGACCGCGCGGAATGCTCGATAACGCATCGTGGTGAGTTCGTCCGGTTCGATCGAATCGGTCATCAACGAGCGTACTTCCTGGCTGAGTCCCTCCAGGAATCGCGCCCGAGGCATGACCAGAGTGACGCGGCGTTCTCCAGTTCGAGGATCTGGCTGCACCGACAATTTGCCCTGAATGCCGCCCACCGGACTGGTGAATCCATATCGGCTCTTCGGATAAAGGAAGAGGATCACCCGCTCACCTTGACGATAACTCGGCAACTCCGGCACTCGCGTGAGACCCTGACCGCCGAACTGCATGAACGTGAACCGACGACGATCGGCAGAAAGCCCCTTGAACGACTCCTCGATCTCCACGGTCACGTAGGTCACCGTCACATGTGGATAATCGGGATGACCGCCTTGGCGAACGTCCACCACACGACCGGATACGATAATGCCCGCCCGCTCGACCATATCCTGGAGCGAGACGGGAAGAACTTGCGCGGAAGTCGAGAGAGCGGCCATGACGATGAGCATCGGCGCCAGGAATGCGATCTTCCATGGAACCAACCAGCGATGGCATCTGGCGAACGTGGCGTTCCGCAGTAATCGATTCTCCTCTGGCGATCTCATCTTTCGTGGCATGGTACTCTTCCTCCGGGGGAACGCTTCGACCCGTGGGGGGGTCGCCTCGTACTCATCGAATTGGCATCCATAAGGTTTGGACCAGGAATACGGGCTCACCGGGCTGGAGTCATAGAGTATGTCACTTCATCTGGCGCTGTCAATACCGGCGATGATCAAACCACAATCCCGTTTCCGAACCATGGCTGTGTCGCTCACTTTCCCTCCGATGCCCTTCCCTCAGAGGGTGTTGGTCGCCAGCGCAGGACGGGCTTGCGCGCGGCGGCGACCTCATCCAGGCGCCCGATATGGGTCAGATGGGGAGCCGTCTTTAACACCTCAGGATGCTCTCGCGCTTCCCGGTCGATCTCCTTCATGGCGGTCACGAAAGCGTCGAGCTCTTCTCGATCCACCGATTCGGTTGGCTCGACCATGAGGGCTCCGTGCACAATCAATGGAAACGACATCGTGGGGGGATGAAACCCATAATCGATGAGCCGCTTGGCGATGTCCACATTCTTGACGCCGTATTTCTCCTGCCGCCGGCTGGAAAAGACGACCTCGTGGAGGCACGGCCCATCGTAGGTGATCTCATAGACATCGCGTAACCGACGCGCCAGATAATTGGCATTCAAAACGGCCGCCTCGGCGATGGCTCGCAAACCTTCGGCTCCGTTGGAGAGAATGTAGGCCAGTCCTCGAATGAGCACGCCAACGTGTCCATAGAAGGCGCGCACGCGACCGATCGACTGCGGTCGATTGAAGTCCAAGTGGCAACTTCCATCGTCGCCACGGACGATGCGCGGCAGAGGAAGGAAAGGTTCTAATTTCTCGGTGACCATCAGAGGACCGGCGCCCGGTCCACCGCCGCCATGAGGCGTGGAGAACGTTTTATGGATGTTCAGATGCAACAGATCGACGCCCATATCGCCCGGGCGGGTGATGCCCAGCAGGGCGTTCATGTTGGCGCCATCCATATACACGAGTCCGCCGACCTCATGAATGATGGCGGCGATCTCCAGAATGTTTTCCTCGAAGAGTCCCAGCGTATTGGGGTTGGTGAGCATGAGCGCCGCCACGTGCTCATCGGTGGCGCGGCGGAGAGCGTCCAGATCGGTCAATCCACGCTCATTCGATTTCACCGTGACGACCTCATATCCACACAAGGCCGCGCTGGCCGGATTGGTGCCATGTGCCGAATCGGGAACCAGGACCTTCCGACGAGGATCACCGCGCGCCTCATGCCAAGCCCGAATGATCATCATGCCCGTCAGTTCCCCATGGGCTCCCGCCGCCGGCTGGAGCGTCCCAGCGGCCATCCCCGTGATTTCACACAGCAACTCCTCCAACTGCTTCAGGACTTCCAAACTCCCCTGGGAGAGGTCTTCCGGCGTGTACGGATGGTGTTCGGTGAATCCCTCCAATCGAGCCACCAGTTCATTGATCTTGGGATTGTATTTCATGGTGCAGGAACCCAGGGGGTAGAGTCCGGCATCGACCCCGTAGTTCCAACTGGAGAGGCGCGTGAAATGACGAACCACATCCACCTCGCTCAACTCCGGCAGTCCGGCCAGGTTGTCCTGACGCTGCCAGCGCTCGTCGATGAGGTCCTCCAGCGGCGTCTCCGGCACATCCAGCGCGGGAAGTACATAGGCTCTTCGACCGGGACGGGACCGCTCAAACAGCAAAGGCTCCTCACGAACGATGTGGGTGGGCGTCGTTTTTGCCCCCGCGTCTTGAATCATGACATACGTCCTCAGAGTTCCGCCAGCGCCTCGACGAGGCGATCGATCTCCTGGCGGGAATTCATCTCGGTCACGCAGACGAGCACACAATCGTCCAGTTCCGGATACCAGCGCCCCAAGGGTACGCCGCCAAGAATACGACGCTCTCGAAGTCGAGCGAGCGTCTCTGAAACCGGTCGGCGCGTCCTGATCACGAACTCATTGAACCGGGGTCCCGAGAACCGGCAGGCATAGCCGTCCAAGGCGGCGATACGTCTGGCGGCATAAGCGGCCTTCTGCACATTCTGGATAGCCACTTCGCGCAAGCCTTGAGGTCCCATGGTGGCCAGATAGATAGTGGCCATGAGCATAGCCAATCCCTGGTTGGTGCAGATATTCGATGTGGCCTTTTCGCGCCGAATGTGCTGCTCACGGGTGGCCAGCGTCAACACGAACCCACGCCGCCCCTGGTTATCGAACGCCTGTCCGGCCAACCGCCCGGGCATGTGTCGCACGTACTTTTGTCGCGTGGCGAACAATCCGAGATACGGACCGCCAAAGCTCAACGGTACGCCCAGACTCTGTCCCTCGCCGACGACGATATCGGCCCCCTGCTCCCCCGGCGACCGCAGCAATCCCAGGCTGATGGGCTCAACGACGACGGCGATCATCAACGCGCCGACTCGATGGGCTGCCTCGGCGGCGCTCTGGAGATCCTCGATGCCGCCAAAAAAGTTCGGCGATTGAACGACGACGGCACCCACCGATTCATCGACGGTCAGTGATCGGGGATCGAGTCGACCGCTGGCCCGGTCATAGGAGATGGTTTGGAGTTGCAGCCCCAGCGTTTGCACATAGGTCCGCACCACCTCCTGATATTCCGGATGGACGGTCTCCGCCATGAGAATTGTATGGCGATGCGTGAGACGCGCTGCCATGAGAACCGCCTCGGCCAGGGCCGTGGATCCGTCATACATGGAGGCATTAGCCACCTCCATGCCGGTCAGTTGACAGAGCATCGTTTGATACTCGAAGATGGCTTGAAGCGTTCCCTGCGAGATCTCCGGCTGATAGGGTGTATAGGCGGTGTAGAATTCGGACCGTGAGATGAGGGCATCGATATGAGCGGGCCGATAGTGGCGGTAGGCCCCAGCCCCGAGGAAGACCGCATGCGTCTCGGCCGTCGCATTGCGCGAGGCCAATGCTCGCATCGATTGGAGCAGTTCGATCTCCGACTGCGGAGGGGGAAGGCGTAAAGGAGCGCGACGTCGAAGCGAGGGGGGGATAGCACGGAACAAGTCGTCGATGGATGTCGCCCCGATGTCGCGGAGCATGGCAGCGCGCTCATCGGGAGAACTGGGAATATAGCGCATCGTTATCCTTCGGCTTCTTCCTCGATGAAATCGGCGTATTCGGCTGGCGATAGGAGATGGGAGGTCTCCTCCGGATCGGCCAGGGCGACTTTGATCATCCACCCCTCACCGTAGGGGTCCTGATTGATGAGTTCGGGCGATTCACCGAGCCCCTCATTCACTTCGATGACCTCCCCGGCCATCGGCATATAGAGTTCGCTCACCGCCTTGACCGACTCTACATTGCCAAACACCTCCCCGGCATCAAATCGATCGCCAACATTGGGGAGCTCAACGTACACGACATCGCCGAGGCTCTCCTGAGCATAATCCGTGATCCCGACCACTCCGGTCGCATCTTCAATCCGTATCCATTCGTGCTCGCGGGTGTAGAGACAATCCTCTGGAATTTCAGGCATAGGCATTCCTCCGAGGTCATTATTTCTTCCGTTTATAAAACGGCGTCGGAACGACCTGAGCATCCACGGTGCGCTGACGCACGCGAATTTTGAATGGAGTCCCCACCGACGTGTATTCGATGGGCAGATAGGTCAGCCCGATATTCTTCTTCAGGAATGGCGCGTAACTTCCCGAGGTCACTCGACTCACCTCCTCATCTCCAATGAGCACCGGGTAGCCATCGCGGGCGGGCACGCGATCCAGCACCTCGAACCCGACCAACCGACGGTGGAGGCCTTGTTGCTTCTGTCGCAGCAACGCCTCGCGCCCGATGAACTCACCCTTGTCGAACTTCACGATCCAGGTCAGCCCCGCCTCCAGAACGGTCGTCGATTCATCAATGTCGTTGCCATAGAGCATCATCCGGGCTTCCAGCCGCAACGTATTGCGGGCGGCCAATCCACACGGTTTCAACCCCACCGGTTTGCCCGCTTCTAACAATCGATCCCAGACCCACTCGGCATTCATCTGCCGATCCATGGGCACGTAGAGCTCGAAACCGTCCTCGCCAGTGTAGCCCGTCCGAGAGATGATCGTATGTGGGACGCCGGCCACCTCGCCCACATCAAACCAATAGGTGCGAATATGGTCCAGGGCGACGTCGGTCAATCCTTGTACGATATCCTCGGCCGCCGGTCCTTGAACGGCGATTTGAGCGTATCGCCTGGTCACATCGTATAACGTGACATCTCGCCCCTGAATATGGTCAAAAATCCAGCGATAATCTTTCTCCCGATTGGCCGCATTCACGCAGAGGAAGAAGTGATCGTGACTGAAGCGATAGACGGTCAGGTCATCGACGAAGGTTCCCTGGGGAGTGGTGAGAGCCGAATACTGCACCTGATTGTCGCGCAATCGGGCGGCATCATTACAGGTGACATACTGAACGAGAGCCAGCGCGTCCGGGCCTCGAATTTCCAGCCGACCCATATGACTCACATCGAACATGCCGGCCACTTCCCGCACGGCCAGATGCTCGGCGATGGCACCGGTATAGTGCACCGGCATCTCCCATCCACCAAACTGAATGAATCGGGCACCTAATGCGCAATGGACCTGATAAAGTGGTGTCCGTTCGACCATGTTCACCTGCTCGTCAGCCACTCATCCCACCATTTTCAGAGTGGCCAAACTATCACAGCCGGGTGACTTCGTCAAGACTGAGGGACGGTTTTCATCCCCGATGAACGGCGGGATCCGGGCGGCGCGCCCGATCGAGGCGGACCGTCGAGCACGGCGCCGTTCTCCGCAAGGCTACCACCCATCAGACGACCGCGTTCCACTCATGCTCATCTCACTCCGCCGCCCCTCGCCGGGGGGTCTGGTCCGTTGACGACCGCTTCCCCAACCGGTTAGAATCCGCCCATCATGACACCCTCATTGTCAGGGGGAGAGAAATGAAGATCGTCACACTCTCAGGTGGACTCCTCGGTGTCCTTCTCATGACCGCTTCTCCACGACTGGAGGCATCGATCCCGCCCGAGTGCTCGCCACAAACGGTGAGGATGCCCGTCGGCCAGCAGCCCGAATCGGTGCTCGCCGCCGACCTGAACGGCGATGGACGTTCCGATCTGGTCACCGCTAATGGGAGCTCGGATGATATCTCCGTGCTGTTGGCCGGTGAGGATGGCTCATTCCGAGAACGACGATTTCCGGTCGGGAGTGGTCCTC
>RFHM01000316.1 GCA_003696865.1 Acidobacteriota bacterium
ATCGCCTCGCTTCCGGAGGAGATCCGCGAGGAATGTCGGCGCGCCGACATTCCTCGCGGATCTCCTCCGGAAGCGAGGCGATGGTCAAGGTCTCGGTCACCGATGTTCGCGATTTGCCGATCCGGCGGGCAATCTCCTCATGCGTATACCCGAACTGTTCGGCTAACCGTTTCAACCCATCGGCCTCCTCGAACGGCGTCAGGTCCTTGCGCTGCAGGTTCTCGATGAGGGCGATCTCAGCAGCGGTGGCGTCGTCGACATCGAGCTCAATACACGGAACCTCGCCAAGGCCGACTTGCTGGGCCGCGCGATACCGTCGCTCCCCGCTGATGATCTGATACCGCCCAAAGGCCACCGGCCTGACCAACAGCGGCTCCAACACCCCCTTCTCCTTGATCGAGGCCACCAGATCGCTGAGATCCCCCATATCGATCCTGGGTTGATGGGGGCCCAACTCCAGTCGGTCGATGGGGATGAGCCGCCCAACGGGCGCTCCCGCCCGCGAGGCGAGTTGCTCGACAAAGTGAACATCGTGGCGCATCTTCAGGTGACTCGGCAGACCCCGTCTAGACACGTTCCAGCACCTCCTCGGTGAGTTGCTCGTATTCCCGCGCTCCGCTCGAATGAGGAGCATAGGTGAAGATCGACTCCCTGTAGGCGGGACTCTCTTCTAACCGAACCGACTTGGTGATCACCGTCCGGAAGACCTTATCGCCGAACACATTCACAATCTGCCGGCGGACGTCCCGGCTGAGCGTCGTCCGTCGATCGTGGAGCGTCACCAACACGCCGAGCAGTTCCAGCGCCGGGTTGGGACGAGCCTTGATCTTCTCCACCGTCTCCAATAAATCGTCCGTCCCCTCCAGCGCATAGTAGGACGACTGGATCGGGACGAGCAGATGTGTGGCCATGACCAGGGCGTTGACCGTGATGAGTCCGAGCGTAGGGGGCGTATCCAGAATGATGAACGAGTAGCGGTAGCGGAGCGGGTCCAACCGATCCTTGGCCCGGTAGGGGGCATCAAATTCCCCAACCATTTGACTCTCGAACTTGGCCAGGTTGATCCGAGAGGGCAAAACATCCAGCCCCTCAACGCCACTCGGATAGATGACCTGCTCGCACCGCACCCGGGAATCCATGAGGAGATCGTAGATCGATAAGTCCACCTCCCGCATGTCCAGATAGGATAGCGAGCTATTGGACTGGGGATCGAGATCCACCAGAAGAACCCGAAGCCCCCGCCGGGCCAGGCCAGCCGCCAAGTTAATGGCCGTGGTCGTCTTCCCTACCCCCCCTTTCTGATTGGTGATCGCAATGATGGCTGATTTGCCCATCCCGCAGACGCTCCTCCACGCCTCGTCCGGATACCCCAGAGGGGTCACCTCCCCAGCTCCTCTCGGGCACCAGGCGACCAATCACATCTTGTATTTTCCCGTCCCTTCGTCGTCGAGATCCATCCAATCATCGTCGGCCTCACTACGTTCCTCGATCTGATCGAACTCCGCGCTGGTGATGGTGTTCTTGGAATTCCGCATCACATGCTCGCTGACAAAAATCGGGCTGTCCGTACGCAGGGCGATGGCGATGGCGTCGCTCGGACGAGCATCGATGAGGATGTGCTTCCCGTTCCAGCGGAGGACGATCACCGCATAGAACGTGTTCTCCACCAGGTCGTTGATCACCACTTTCTCCACCCGAGCATCCAGCTGGTCGATGATGTTCTTCAGCAGGTCGTGCGTCATCGGACGCTGAGCGACGGCCTTCTCCATCTCCATGGCGATGGCATTGGCCTCGCACACGCCGATCCAAATGGGTAGCATGGAATCCGACGACGAATCCTTCAAGATCACAATGGGGGAATTACTCGTCGGGTCTAAAATCAAGCCGCGGACCTTGACTTCCAAATCCATAATACTCCCCTCCACTCATGGCCCTCACATCGTCGAGCCCTCCCGGGATTCGACGTGGCGGCCGAAGAGACTGTGTGGGTTGATCTTTGTCACTTCCACTTTTACAATAAGTCCCTCAAGATTTTCCATTGATGACTCAAAGTTTACAACCTTATGACAGGGCGTGTGCCCGGACCAGTGTTTTTCTGACTTGGCACTCCGACCTTCAACGAGTACATCAATCGTTTTCCCCAAGTACCTCTGCCACCGACGGCGTTGTACCTCGCGCTGAATCTCAACAAGTTCCATCAACCGCTCCGTCTTCACCGTTTCGGGTACCGTGTCGACCCACCTGGCCGCCACCGTCCGCGGTCGGGGCGAATACTTGAAGATATACAGCCCATCAAACTGAGCCTGCTCGACTAACCGGACCGTCTGGCGAAAATCCTCGTCCGTTTCCCCCGGAAAGCCGACGATGACATCACCGGTGAGGCTGATATCCCGCGACGCGCCGTGAATGAGCGCGACCTTCTGGAGATACTCCTCGGCCGTATAGCCTCGGTTCATCGCCGCCAGGACCCGATCAGAACCCGATTGGGGCGGGAGGTGAACCCAGGGACACAGCTGGGGCCAGCGTTCGATGGCCCGTACGATGCGCTCATCGAAATCCCGCGGATGCGACGTGGTGAATTTGATCCGCGGGATGCCGGAGCGAGCGGCCAACAGTTCGAGCAGTTCGGCAAAGCCCATGCGGCGACCCTCGATTCGTCGACTCCGCCCATAGCTATTCACATTCTGGCCGAGCAAATGAACCTCCTTATACCCCGCCGCGGCGAGCGCTTGCAACTCGGCGAGGATCTCCTCGGGCGCCCGGCTCCGCTCCCGGCCCCGGGTGAAAGGCACGATGCAAAAGGTGCAGAACTTGTCGCACCCCTCGATGATCGTCACGTAGGCGACGTGACGCTGCCGCCGCTCTTCGGGAGCCAGACGATCGAACGCTGGCCGGTTGGGCGCGCGAACGTCGACGACCGCCTCGTCGCTCCCTTCCACTTTCGTCACCAAGGCGGCGAGATGGCCCACCGCCTGCGTGCCCACGATGAGCCTCACGTCCGGAGCCCGTTCGATGAGTCGGCGCCCCTCGGCCTGGGCCACGCATCCCATGATCCCGATGATGGCCCCCGGCTTCTTCCGCCGCCGAATCTCGCTGACTCGAACGAGCGCCTTCTCGGCCGGACGCTCGCGAACGGCACAGGTGTTCAGCAGAATGAGATCGGCCTCCTCGATGTCGCTCGTCCATTGATAGCCACATCTCCGCAACTGGGCGCCGGCCCGCTCCGAATCGAGGACGTTCATCTGACAGCCGAACGTCTCGATGAAATACTTCTTCGCCCGTGCTCGGCTTGTCGGCGCGCCGACAATGCTCGCCACTGGTTCCATCTTCATCTCACCTCGCTTCCAAAAGCTCCCGAGCGTGCCGGCGCGACACGTCGGTGACGCGGGCGCCGGCCATCATTCGCGCTAACTCCTCCACCCGACCTCGATGGTCCAATTTGGTGACCGCCACCCTGGCTCGCCCCCCGGTCACCCGCTTGACGACGCGAAAGTGCGCATCGGCGAACCGGGCAATCTGCGGCTGGTGCGTGACACAGAAAACCTGATGAGCGGCGGCCAGCCGCTTCAGCCGCTCGCCCACCCGCTCGGCGACTCGCCCCCCGATGCCCATGTCGATCTCGTCAAAGACCACAGAAGGGGGGCCGGTCCGAGTCGTGGCGACCGATTTGATGGCCAACATGAGCCGGGAGATTTCCCCTCCAGAC
>RFHM01000317.1 GCA_003696865.1 Acidobacteriota bacterium
ATCGAACAGCTCGCGCACCCGGGCTGCCCCCACGCCCACGAACATCTCCACGAATTCGGAACCGGAGATGGAGAAGAAAGGAACGCCCGCCTCGCCGGCCACCGCTCGGGCCAGAAGCGTCTTCCCCGTTCCTGGGGGACCCATCATGAGGACGCCTTTGGGAATCCGGCCACCGAGCTTCTGAAATTTCTGCGGGTCTTTGAGGAACTCGATGATCTCGGCCAGTTCCTCTTTGGCCTCGTCCACGCCGGCCACATCTTTGAACGTCACCCGCTTCTGCTGATTGGAGAGCAGTCGGGCCCGGCTCTTGCCGAAACTCAGCGCCTTGTTCCCGCTGACTTGCATTTGCCGGAGCATGAATATCCACACGCCGATGAGGAGCAGGAAGGGAACGCCCCAGGTCAGGAAAGAGACCCAGTATCCGCTACTGCTGCTCTGCCAGTTCACCTCGACGCCGTGCTCGAGCATGCGCTTGGCCAAATCGGCTTGCATCTCGCCGTTCGGCAAATCGGTCTTGAATCGACCCGAGCTGAGCGTGCCGGTGATCTGGTCCTCTTCGAACGTGGCCTTCAGCACGTTTCCCTGATCCACCTGCTTGACGAGTTCCGAGAATGAGAGTTTCTGGATACCGGCATTCCCAGAGTTTTGGGCGAAGTTGTAGAGGAGCACGGCGGCTCCGATGATGAAGATCCAGACGACGAGTTGTCTCACTTTGGAATCCAACGCTGCCTTCCTCCTCAATGATCAGAACTCTAGTTTACCACAATCGGCCGGATGAGTTCAAAGCTCACCGCTCTGGTCCGGCAAGCTTGGCACGGGGATGCGCCAGAGGCGGAGTCCTTCGCCGAGGACGAACGATGAGGAGACGATGTCTTTACTGATACTCTTCGCGCTCGATCTGCCCATCTCGCAGATGAATGATGCGACGGGCGTGAGCGGCGATGGCCGGTTCGTGGGTCACGATGATGATCGTATTTCCCCGTTCGTTGAGCTGATCGAAGAGGCTCATGATCTCGGCGCCCGTCTTGGTATCCAACGCTCCGGTGGGCTCGTCGGCGAGCAGGATGGAGGGGTTGTTCACCAGGGCGCGAGCAATGGCCACGCGCTGGCGCTGCCCGCCGGAGAGTTCGTTCGGTCGGTGATGCATGCGATCGGCCAGATCGACGATCTCCAGCGCTCGACGAGCTCGCTCCATCCGTTCCTCGGCGGGGACGCCGGCATAGATCAAGGGGAGCTCCACATTGTGCAGGGCCGTGGCACGCGGCAGGAGGTTGAAAAGCTGGAACACGAAACCAATCTCTTGATTCCGAATGTAAGCCAGTTCATCATCGTCCATCTCACTGACCAGCTTCCCTTTGAGCCAGTATTGCCCTTTGGTCGGCGTGTCCAGACAGCCGATCAAGTTCATCAGCGTCGACTTGCCCGATCCCGATGGCCCGATGATGGCCACGTACTCGCCCGGTTTGATGGTGAGGTCGATCCCTCTCAATGCGTGGACGAGAACCTGTTCGCCCATCTGATAGGTGCGCCACACGCCCTCCATATGGATGAGCCCATCCGGTGGAGGTGTTCGTGTCACCCGACGTTTGGCTTCCTGTTCCGGTACGGTATGGGTGAGAATCTCCGACATCGTCTCCTTCGTCTCCTCTCCTGACGTTTATCGCGTTGTGAAGCTCTTCTCCGTTTTGACGATGGTATTGTCCTTGAGGTTGCGTAGTTCCCGATAGGGCCCAACGACGATGACCTCTCCCTCCTTCAAACCATCCACGATTTCGATATCGGTTTCTCCGAAGATGCCCGTTTGAACGGGGCGAAATCGCGCGCGATTCCCCTCCACGACGAACACGCCCTGGACCTCTTTCTTGCCTTCGGATTCGGCAGCAGTTGACGCCGTCTCCACCGCCGATGTCTCCGGGCTGGGCACTTCTCGTTCGACAATCGCCTGAACCGGGATGGCGATCACGTTGTGCCGGACGTCGGTGGTGATCGTCGCCGTGGCCGACATGCCCGGTCGCAGGGCGTTGCGCACTTCATCGGTCAAATTGACCAGGCTGATGACCACTTTGAAGTCTTTCGCCTCCTGGGAGGTTGTGGAGAGGGAGCTCAGTCCTCCCGGTCCCTGGGTAATGGGCGCCTGACCTACTTCCTTGACCACTCCATCGAGTTCCTTGTCGCCCAGGGCGTCGACCTTGATCTTGGCCTTCTGGCCCGGTTTCACGCTGGTCACATCCGTTTCGTCAACCTGCACCTCGACGCGAATCTCCGACATGTCGGCGATCGTCAGCAGTGGCGTCGTCTGGAAGGTGGTCAATGCATATTGGCCCACGCGAATGGGGAGACTGGCGATGACGCCGTCAATGGGGGCTTTCTGAATCGTCTTGGAGAATTGATCCTGGGTCGCGCGCAAGCTGGCCTGAGCTTGAGCGATGCGCGCATCGGCGCTCCGGACGGCGGCGCGGGCCGCCTCGACCCGGATCTTGGCTTCTCTCAACTGGGCTTCCAATTGCTTGACGCGGGATTCCTGAGCCCGGACCAGCGCCTGAGCGGCGCGAAATCGGCTCTCGGCAGCGTCGAATTCGGCTTTGGAGATGACCTCTTCTTCGACCAGCTTTTGGGATCGTTCATAGTCCTGCTGGGCCAACGTGAAATCGGCTTTGGACCGCTCCAGATCGTAGCGCGCCGAGGCGAGCATCGCCTCGACGTTGGAGATATTGTTCAGTGCCGCGCGCAGTTGGACTTCGGCGTTTTCCTTCTCTGCCTGGGCGGCCCGTAACGCCGCCATGTCTCGGGACAGGTTGGCCTCAATCTGAGTGGGATCCACTTTCAACAGAGGCTGCCCTTTTTTGACCACATCGCCTTCCCGAACATAGATCTCGATGACCCGTCCGGCGACTTCGGAGGTGAGTTCGTAGAAATTGAGCGGGCGAATCTCGCCGTTGGCCGTGACGCGAGCTTCCAGGAGTGGTCGACGCTTCACCGTCTCCACCTCCACGGTGGGAACATCGCGCCCACTCCGGGTCACGCTGAGCCCGACGACGACCCCCAGCAGGAGGAGAATGCCAACAATCAAAATGATTTTTTTCTTTCGTGTCACTGCCATAAGTTCACCAGAATACCCATCTTCATCTATTCATACGTTGACGAAGTCCTTTTGTTTCAGCAAACAACTAGCATAACCCCAACCCCGTTCAGTGTCAAACACCCTGGCGGCGGGCGGCAGCCCGGCAGGGAACCCCCTCGGCATCGCCTCTCGGTGCCGATGAGTGAGGCGGGACGACAATCGTCAGCGCGGCTCGCGACATCCATTCGGGTTGACTCTCGGCTTCATGGGAAAATGCCCCGCACCCGCGTGGCCTCGGCGACGCGGGCCACAGCGAGGACGTAGGCCCCCGTCCTCATGTCCACCCGGTGCTTCTCGGTCTCCCGGAAGACGTCGGCGAAGGCTCGCGTCATGATTTGTTCCAATCGAGCGTTCACCTCCGTTTCGTCCCAGAAGAAGCCATACAGATCCTGCACCCACTCGAAGTACGAGACGGTGACGCCCCCAGCATTGGCCAAAATGTCGGGAATGACGAAGATCCCCTTGTCGAAGAGAATGCGATCCGCTCCTGGTGTCGTCGGCCCATTGGCTGCCTCGGCGATGATGCGGGCTTTGATACGATCGGCGTTCTGGAGCGTGATCTGATTCTCCAATGCCGCCGGGACGAGGATGTCGCACTCCAGTTCCAGCAACCTCATTGGAGATGAGTTCGGCATCAGAGACGTTCACCACGCTCCCCGTTTCTTTCTTCACGGCGAGGACGGCCAGGGGGTCGAGACCTTGAGGGTTATAAATGCCTCCCTGAGAGTCGGAGACGGCGATGATGCGAGCACCGTCCTCGTGCAACAGGCGAGCCACGGCACTGCCCGCGTTGCCGTATCCCTGGACGACGACCCGCGCCTGATTCAAGGCGAGCCCTTTGATGCGGCAGGCCTCGCGAATGGTGAACTGACAGCCTCGGGCCGTCGCCTCCCGTCGCCCGCGCGAGCCTCCCAGTTCCACTGGCTTCCCGGTGACCACGCCCAATTCCGTGTGGCCTTTGAACATACTCATGGTATCCATGATCCAGGCCATGGTTTGAGCGTCGGTGTATACATCCGGCGCCGGGATATCCCGGTCTGGACCGATGATGGGAGCGATTTCGGTGGCATACCGCCGGGTCAGTCGTTCCAGTTCGGTGGGCGATAGGGTCTTGGGGTTGACGCGGACGCCGCCCTTACCCCCTCCATAGGGGAGATTGACGGTGGCGCATTTCCAGGTCATCCAGGCAGCCAACGCTTTGACCTCATCCAGCGTGACGTTGGGGTGGTAGCGAATCCCCCCTTTAGCCGGACCTCGGGCGATGTTATGCTGCACCCGATATCCCTCGAATACGGCCAGAGAGCCGTCGTCCATCTTCACCGGAATGGAGACGATCATCTGGCGCTTGGGATGCTTCAACAGCTCGCGCATCCCATCCTCCAACCGAAGAATGTCGGCCGCTCGATCGAATTGCGTCTGGGCAATGTGGAATGGATTCAGGTTCTCTTCAATCATGATCCCTCCTGTGAAAATAAGGTGTGGCGCAAGCTGTCAGCTTGCGCTCCGCGTTTTCATCTCCTCGATGTGGCTCGGCGCGCGCCATGGGCGACTCCTTGGGGAAAGGAGCATAAGAGGCGCATCTTGTGCTCCGCCGCTTCACCGTTCGCGGCGAGCGCGAACACCGGGATAAATCCCTGCCAGATATCCCCAGAAGGCGCCCGAGGAGAACACCGGTAGCGACTTCCGTGGGGCTGTGTTCACCCTTGGTGGGTTCATGTTCCATGAGCGATTCCTCAGAAACGATAAGGATGCCGGAATCACGTCTGGAGATTACTTCGGTTTTTCCTTGGGAGATGAGGGTTTCCTCTTCCGCTCGGCGTTGTGAGGAAAAGAGAGGACCAGTTCATCCGGTCGCACCATGTTCAACTCCTCGCGCGCGATGCGTTCGATGAGCTGAGGATCGTGCTGGAGCGCTTCGATTTCCTCGCGAAGCCGTTGATTCTCCAACTCCAGTTGCTTGATCGTCCTTTCTGCTGCCCGGTAGGCGGCTTGGGCGGCTTTTCGTTCGCGGGTGGTTTGGACGAGGACGGTGATGCACAACAGGCCCGGTACCAGGAAGATGAGCAACCAGCGCCCCGCTCGGTTTGGCGTTTTCCGTCTCGCTCGCTTCATCGAAGATGGCCCCATCGAGGATGAATGGCTCATTGGACGCGCGTCTCTCTTCTGCGAGATTCAAGGGCCGTCAACAATGCGACGACCACAACGGGAGCGTCGATGGCCCATCTCCCGGTGGGCGATGAGCCGATCTCGGTCATCATCTGGCCGCCTGGGAATCCAACTCGTTGGCCTTGCCTACCGGGGAGGCGGCGCGTTGCCAGATGCCAATGGGGTAATGACACCTCTCCTCTCCAGGCAGACGGATCCGCACATGTGGCCACTCCCTTCATCGGTCTACTGGATGAAATGCTCGGAACTCATATCTCACACCGAACGTCACGCCGCTATCAGGACTATGCTCGGTGAGCCCTTTAATGCCCGCCACATCCCACCACAGCCCTCCCGCCCGGAGCCGAACGCCGAGGCGCACTTGACCTTGAGATTCCGTGCCCAGAGGAGCCGGGCCGGATCGCGTGTTGGCGCGACCATTGATTTCACCGACCAGATGGAGTTGATCGGTGAGGCGATAGGCGCCGGCGAGCCCATAGAGCAACATGTCATTCTGGGCGAACGGTTCCACCGGAGCGGAGAATATGCCCAGTCCGATATTCCCCCACAGGTTCAACCGGCCCAGGTGCTTGCCCATCAGGATCGTGCCCAGGAAATTCGTCTGATTGGTGCCCAACCCTCGCGATTGATCCGTATTGGGGAGCTGAACGCCCAATCGAAAGCCGATGGCGGGAACGCGCTCGCTCTCGCGCCGCAATAAGAACTTCGCCGACAGAGTGAAATCGCCAACATCATTGGTGCTATTGGCCCGCGGTAAGTCCAAAGGGATCGCGCTCGGTCCACGTTGATCGATGCTGAGGAAGTTCTGGACCGTCCCCTGAATTTGAAATTCGACGTTAGGCGCCAATCCCATGGTGACGCCGACCACCCCAATGGCCGTCGGATCTCCACGCAATCCCGAGAGAGCGAATTGCTGGTCTTGCAGAAATTCAAAGCCGACCTCCAAGCGAATGGTGCCCGGACGAATGATGTCGACTTCCTCAGTCAGGAGTGGACGTTGTTGAGCCTGAACCCCCATGGGCGAGATGAGGAACGCGCACAGGACGAAACCCCACTTTATGACGCTGTCGGCATTGCTGAAACGCATGAGTGCTTTGTTTACATTCCTTGAGCATTCTATGTCATAGGAGAAGCTCTGTCAATGACTTGTTGAAGACACGGGCATCAATCGAAGCTCTTGCCTTCGGCCCGGGCGGCGGCGCGACGGAAATGTCAATGACTTGTTGAAGACACGGGCATCAATCGAAGGGCCGGGAGCGGTCATGATTCGGAACCCACGTCTCCGCGATATCCATTCCTCGCCTTTCCTTGACCCGGAACGGGCCAGGGGAGGGCCTTTATTGGTCTTTCATTGGGTGCGCCGTTGAAGGCGAACGTCACCTCAGTTTGTGGGGAACTGAGCGGAGAAGGGAGAAGGAAGCCTCCATGGGCGCCAACCCGGGATCAGCGAATGAGCGTGCCCGTCCGGCGCCAGCGGGTGTAACGTATCAGATCGACGAGCCAGTTCTTGCCGTTGTGCTGGGCGGCGCGCTCGTCGAACGACCAGTAGACGACGAGGGCGCGCCCGACGACGTAGTCGCGAGGGACCGTTCCCCAGTAGCGGCTGTCCTGGCTGTCATCGCGATTGTCTCCCATCATGAAGTAGGCCTTCTCCGGGATCGTATAGGGTTCGTTGACGGCGTACCGTCCGGAGTGGAACGAGGAGCGGAACCAGTCGTCCTGGTCCGAGTACTCCCAAAACACGGTGTAGAGGGCATTCTCCGGCCCCGGCTCTTCGGCGACGATTTGCAGTGAAGAGTCCTGCGCATCGTAGGCCGGGGATTTGACGAACACGCGATGTTCGGGGAGTTCTCTGCCGTTGATGAATACCCGCGTGCCGCGCACCTCAACCGTCTCGCCGGGCAATCCAACGACCCGTTTGACGTAGTTGGTTTGGGGGTCTTCGGGATATTTGAAGACCACCACATCTCCCCGGCGCACGCTCCGCACCGGGAGGAGATGGTCCAACCAGGTGTGGGTTTCGTTGAAGATGAACTTGTTCACCAGGAAGTGATCGCCAATGAGAATGGTGTTTTCCATGGATCCGGTGGGCACCTTCACCGCCTGGACGATGAACGTCATCCCGAACAAAGCCATGATCACGGTGACCACAGCGGATTCGAAGTACTCGCGAACGGCAGATACCCGGTGGGTCGCTCCGGCAGCGGAAGCGGTCTCTCCCTGACCGGTGGCGTGAAGATCGAGAGATGGTGGGGAGTCAAAATCGGTCATCGTGTGTTGTGTCTCGACTTCCGTTTGGGCGCCGCGCTGGTCGTTTTCACCAGGCGGTCCAGTTTCTCCAGGGCCATCCGGGCGGCCGACTGATGAGCCGCTTTGATCGTCCGACCCTGCCCGAAAGCGATCACCTGCCCATCGGCCTTGACGCGCACGTGAAACACGCGATCGTGAGCCGGGCCTCGCTCATCGATGACTTCATAGACCGGAGGTGGCGAGCCTTGGGCTTGGAGCCGTTCTTGAAGAGTCGTCTTGTAATCCATGAATTCGGTTCGATCGGGATCGAGTTGCTCCATCACCTGGGCGAATTGCTCTCGCAGGAACCGCTTGGCCGCCTCGATCCCCCCATCCAGATAAATGGCCGCAACCAGTGCCTCGAAGGCATCGACCAGAAGTGTGCGCTTGGAACGTCCCCCGGTCTTCTCCTCGCCTCGATTGAGGCGCAAAAATTCGCCCAAACGGAGACGCTGCGCGTGCACCTCCAGGTTTCTCGCGCTGACCAGATACGCCTTCAGTTTGGAGAGCTTCCCCTCGGAAAGCTCGGGATACCGCTCCAGAAGCCAGTCGCTCACCAGGAATCCCAGAACGGCATCGCCGAGGAATTCCAACGCCTCGTTGTGGCGCACGGCACGATGCGTCTTCTCCGAAGCGAACGAGCGATGAGTCAGCGCACGCTCCAGCAGTCGCCGATCGACAAATCGGTATCCGATCAGAGCTTCCAACTGTTGGAGTTTTTCTCCACGCTCTTCTCTCATCGGCGAATGCTCCGGCGGAGGCAATCCCTTGGCGTCATCTTCTGCGGCCCGATTGCGCCCGAAGCACCTGGTTGCCGCCGCCCGTTCCGGTCCATTGACCGACGCGGCCTACGCCTTCAACTTCTGGATCAGTTCGTCCAACCCTTCCAGGGAATTATTGTGACGATATTTCCAGTACGTCTCCAGACGTTGACGCGCCGTTTGTTTCAACTGAGGGACCTTGTCCGACAGAGCAACGGCTCGAGCGTAGGCCTGGATCATCTGATCGACGATCTGGTCGATGCGCGCCCGTTGCTCGTCCATTTGCTCCTGCAATTGTTCCAATCGATTGGCGTATTTCAAGATGATCTGTTCGTGGGGCTTGAGCTGTTCCTCTTCGATGACCGCTTTCACGGCGGCGAGGAAGTCATCTTTGGTTGAGAATTCCTGGCCTTCCAGGGGACGGAGTTTTTCCACAATCTCTTGAGCGACGCCCTCAGAGGCCAGCGTCTCCAATGCCTTGCTGGTGAGCTTATACGGGGCCAGCAGTTCGGCCGCTTTCTGGTTGATCTCCTCGCCCTGCTGCTGGAGTTCCTGAATCCGCTCCTTCACCTTGCGGGTTTGCGGCTTCTTGCTCAAATCCTCCAGTTCCTTATTGATCTCGGCCAGTTGCTGGTTGAACTGTCCGAGCTGTTCGGTGAGATCGTTGAATTGCTTCTGCATCTCTTCGATCTTCTTCCGCTCTTCGGCATACTGGCTCAGCCGCAAGGCTTCCCCTTGAAGATAAAAGGTCGTGGGATCGGATCCTTGCAGTTGTCCGGCCTTGGTCAACGCCGCCAGAGCCTCATCGTAGGCTTGGTGGTTGAACTTGATGAGGCCAATGGTCTGATAGAGCGTGGCCATGATCGTGTTCTTGTTCTGCTCCCAGATGGCCGATCCCATGGTCGGAGGGGCGCTGCCCGCTTGGGCCAGGGCCAGGGCGCGTTCGGTGTATTTCAACGCCTGTTCGTCCAGATCCGTTTTGCCACTACGCGCCACGCGGTTCGCCGATTCGGCCAGGGTGGCGAGCATCTGGAAGTCCTCCATGGGAGACGTGGGGAGTTTCCCGCCCGCTTTCTCGATCTGTTGTCCAAAGAGGAGCTTGAAGGCTTCAGCATATTTCTCGTGGGTGGAGTGAAAGTAGGCCTCGGCGATTTCGAATGCCTTGTTGAGATCCGGCTTCTGAAGATAAAGAAAAACCAGGAAGCGCTGAGCCATGGGCACCAGAGCGCTCTGGGGGAACTTGGCCACAAAATCCTCGAGCGATTGGATCTTCTTGGCCACATCCGGTTGGCGGAAGAACGTATTGAAGGCAGTCACTTCCTCCCTGGTCCAGGGGTACTGTTGCTGTGTCGGCTGTTGTGTCGAACTCGGGACCGCCGCAGAGGCGCTCCAGGCGGATAACAGGACCAAGCTGATCAAAATAGCCGTTCGCTTCATTATAGATTGTCCTCCTCACCCGTGTATATTTTGCAACTCCATGTCGAGCCCATAAAACTCAAGCAAGAATTGTATGACAAAGATGAGATAAGAGCAAGCATCGGTTGCCGTTAGTGTGGGTCTCCGGCATTCGGCGGGCGAACTGGCCAATCCCTCAGACCGGCGAAAACGGGGCCTCGTCGGAGCCTTTCCAGAGCCATGTTGACCTTTATGGTAAAAACTTGACAAAGAAGTCAGGTTATGTCAGACTGATACCTTGTGAAAGAGCTATGAGAATCACGGCACAAGAAGAATACGGGCTTCGATGCGTGTTGCAGCTCGCGCTGCAACCAGAAGGGAGCCCGCTCTCGGTTCGAGAGATCGCCCGTCGCGAGGCGCTCTCGGTCGCTTATGTGGAGAAGCTTCTCTACTTGCTCAGCCGAGCGGGACTGACGCGGAGCGTGCGCGGGATCAATGGAGGATATTGCCTGGCACGTCCGCCGGAAGAGATTTACCTGGGAGAGGTGGTGCGCGCACTGGGTGGATTTGCCTCCGATGCCGAGATTTGTAATCAGTTCACCGGCAATGTGGAGTCCTGTGTGCACATGCAGAACTGTGGTCTCCGGCCCCTCTGGCGGGTGGCGTTCTATATTCAAAGCCTGCTCGATCAAGTCCCGCTCTCCGAGTTGCTGGAAGATGAGGAGGATGTCGAACACAGCTTGATGAAGAAGAGCAGGGCTCAACTGGAGCTGGTATGAGGTTTTTTTCTCCGTAATTATGACTTTTTAGTTATGTTTTTGCACGCGATGGGACGAACGCGGTAGGGAGGTACGCAAGATGGCCACGGCAACGGATAAGATCCAACGGCTTGTCGATAAGGAATATGAATACGGGTTCGTGACGCCCATCGAGCAGGAGGTGTTCCCCTGCGGGCTCAACGAAGAGATCGTTCGGATGATCTCGGCCAAGAAGAATGAACCCCAGTGGTTGACCGAATGGCGATTGAAGGCCTATCGATACTGGGCGCAGTTGGAGCGAGCGGGAGCGGAACCTCGATGGGCCAACGTCACCTATCCGCCCATTGATTATCAATCCATTCGCTACTATGCCGCGCCCAAGCAGAGGAAACGGCCTCGGAGCCTCGATGAGGTGGACCCCCAATTGCGGGCCACCTATGAGAAGCTCGGCATTCCCCTCCGGGAACAGGAGATGCTCGCCGGCGTCGCCGTGGATGCCGTGTTCGATAGCGTCTCGGTGGCCACGACGTTCAAGGAGAAATTGGCTCAATTGGGCATTATCTTCTGCTCGTTTTCGGAAGCCGTTCGGGAGTATCCCGAGTTGGTGCGCAAGTGGCTGGGTTCGGTCGTGCCGTACACGGATAACTTCTTTGCCGCGCTCAATTCGGCCGTGTTCAGCGATGGGTCCTTCGTTTATGTTCCCAAGGGGGTGCGCTGTCCCATGGAGTTGTCCACCTACTTCCGCATCAATGCTGCTCAGACGGGACAGTTCGAGCGGACCTTGATTATCGCCGATGAGGGGAGCTATGTGAGTTACCTGGAAGGGTGCACGGCGCCCATGCGCGACGAGAACCAGTTGCATGCGGCGGTGGTCGAGCTCATCGCTTTAGACAACGCCACCATCAAGTATTCCACGATTCAGAACTGGTATCCTGGCGATAAGGAGGGGAAGGGAGGCATCTACAATTTCGTCACCAAGCGCGGCAAGTGCCTGGGGAAAAATTCCAAGATTTCCTGGACGCAGGTCGAGACGGGATCGGCCATCACGTGGAAGTATCCGAGCTGTATTCTCGTCGGGGATAACTCGGTCGGCGAATTCTACTCGGTGGCCATCACCAACAATTATCAACAGGCCGACACGGGCACCAAGATGATTCACATCGGCAAGAATACGCGGAGCACGATCATCTCCAAGGGGATCTCCGCCGGTCATGGACAGAACACCTACCGCGGATTGGTCAAAATCACCAAGAGCGCCGACCATGCGCGGAACTACTCGCAATGCGACTCGCTGTTGCTCGGCGATCAGTGTGGCGCACACACGTTCCCTTACATTGACGTGCAGAATCCCACAGCGCAAATGGAGCACGAGGCGACCACGTCCAAGATCGGCGAGGATCAGCTCTTCTACTGCCAGCAGCGGGGAATCTCGGCCGAGGATGCCGTGTCGATGATCGTCAATGGATTCTGCAAGGAGGTCATTCGCGAGCTTCCCATGGAGTTCGCCGTGGAAGCGCAGAAGCTGCTGGGTATCAGCCTGGAAGGAGCCGTCGGGTGAGCATCATCGACGGGTGAGGATGGAGTATGCTTGAGATCAAAAACTTGCATGTGAAGGTCGAGGACAAGGAGATTTTGAAAGGGGTGAGCCTGAAGATCAACGCCGGAGAGGTCCACGGCATTATGGGACCCAATGGATCGGGCAAGAGCACATTAGCTCAGGTGCTCGCCGGGCGGGAGACGTACGAGGTCACCTCAGGCGAGGTTCTCTATCGGGGGAAAAATTTATTGACCATGACGCCGGAGGAGCGAGCGCGCGAAGGGATCTTTCTCGCCTTTCAGTATCCGGTCGAGATTCCCGGCGTCAGTAATCTCTACTTTCTCAAGACGGCGCTCAATGCCATTCGCCGACATCGCGGGTTGCCCGAACTCGATGCCATGGACTTTCTCGCCCTGGTCCGTGAGAAGATGGAACTGGTTCAGATGGACGAGAGTCTCCTCCATCGTCCGGTGAACGACGGCTTTTCCGGCGGCGAGAAGAAACGCAATGAGATTTTCCAAATGGCCGTGCTCGAGCCCACGTTAGCCATTCTCGATGAAACCGACTCGGGATTGGATATCGATGCCTTGAAGATCGTCGCTCGGGGCGTCAATAGTCTTCGCAGTGACGAACGCGCCATTCTCCTGATCACGCATTATCAACGATTGCTGGATTACGTCGTTCCCGACCGGGTCCACGTTCTCTATGACGGGCGCATCGTCAAATCCGGCGGGAAGGAATTGGCCCTGGAGCTGGAAAACAGAGGCTATGGATGGCTCGAGGAAGAGGCCAAAGTGGAGGTGAGCCGTTGAGGGAGGAAGCGATGAGTGGCGCGGCGGTGAATGTGGGTGAGGAACAGGACGTCTTTCTTTCACACTTCGAGTGGCTGACCAAAGAGCGAGCGGGCCAAGATCCGTCCTGGTTACAATCGATCCGCCGGTCGGCCATGGAGCGTTTTGCGCAGTTGGGCTTTCCCCATGGTCGCCTGGAGGAATGGCGGTTTACCAACGTCGCCCCGATCAAAAAAATTCCCTTCCAGTTGGCCGCGCGCGACGATCAGAGAGTGACCATCGATCGCGTCCGACCGTTGATGTTTGGCGAGGGACCGCGGCTCGTTCTGGTGAACGGCCGTTTCTGTCCCGAACTCTCCGAGGTCTCGTCCTTACCTCGGGGAGCGATCGTCACCGGTCTGGAGCAAGCCGTCAAGACGTATCCGGAGCGAGTGGAGGCTCACCTGGCCCGCTATGCCGACATCAAGAACCATGCGTTCACCGCGCTCAATACGGCGTTCATCACCGATGGGGCTTTCGTGTACATCCCTTCGGGCGTGGTCGTCGAGGCTCCTCTTCACCTGTTGTTTCTCTCCACGACGCGCGAAGCGGCTCTGGTCTCACATCCGCGAAATCTGATCATCGTCGAATCGAACAGCCGAGTGCATATCGTCGAGGATTATGCCGGAGCGAGCGAGCGTCCGTGTTTCACCAATCCGGTGACCGAGGTCGTCGTCAAAGAGAATGCCAGCGTTGATCATTATCGACTCGTTCGCGAGAGTCTCCACACGTTTCACATCGCCACGCAACAGACCCATGAGGGCCGCGACGCGCGTTATCTGTCGTACTCGTTGACCTTGGGCGGGGCTCTCATCCGCAATGATATTAGCGTCGTGCTCGGTGGGGAAGGGAGCGAGTGTACGCTCAACGGCTTTTACGTAGTGAAAGATCGCCAGCACGTCGATCATCACACCCGCATCGACCACGCCACGCCCCATTCCAACAGTCGCGAGTTTTATAAGGGCATCCTCGATGA
>RFHM01000043.1 GCA_003696865.1 Acidobacteriota bacterium
CGGTGATAGTGGGGACGACGCAGGGAGGGAATGATACGGCCACGTTGCACATTCCCCAGGATGACAACGGCAACTGGTTGCCTGATGGGGGGTGGTTGGCCGGAACGGTGTGGATTCAAGATTTCGGCATGGCTCCAGGCAATGATGAGGATAATAATGGGCCGGATCTCCAACGGATCGTGCCACGTCAGCCTCCATCACTGGGCCAGGTGGGGGATGGGTTATTGAACTTCGAAGAGTATCGCGGGTTTGTCGTTCGCGGCGAACACAGGAGAACTAACCCATTTCAGAAGGATCTCTTCATATCGAGTGAATTGGCGGCAGGTATAGCTTATGCTTTTCCCAATCTGCCAACAACACACTGGGTAAGGGAGGACGGCAGCGAATACGACGTCACCCGGGTGATCAACTTCAATTATACGAATACTGGATACGGGGGTAATATCCCGGGGCATATTGATTATGATCAGAGAGCATTAAGGATCTTACAAAATATGGGATTCAATCCGAACAATGATCCAAGTGTGTTAGGCGCGACTTTTCCGTTCCTTTGTCAGTACACATCACAAGCTTGTTCAGACATGACTCCAAACGAGACTTGTAAGATCGAAGTCTATGAGGGTGCATTCGCCGCGCACGGTTGGTCACCTGTCGAGACTGATCACATGCGGAAGATTACAACGGGCCATGAAGTGGGACATGGGATTCACATTGAACATCGACCTACGAGTTGTAATGATGGGACTGTTACCGGGACGGATAGCAGCATCATGGATGCATTCGTCGATCTACTCACCCCCGCGACCTACAACAACTATGATATCGGCCAGATTAGACTTCACCTTAGATTTTGAAATGAGCGGGAGGATTTGACATGATCACATACAAGTTACTCTTAGGTTTCACGCTGTTGATGGTCGGCCAGCTAATGACCGGAAAAAGCTCACTTCTGCAAGTATATGCTCACTTCAAATGGGGGTTCAGTGCGGGATCCGAGTTTGATGGATCGATTATCTTCGAGCCACAGCGAGAGTTGCAGGTGGTGCTCCATTTCGCCAATGAGGAGGGAAACAGGGACGTGCAATTGCCTCAGGACTTCCAACAGGATTTCGTAATTCGATTGGAGAAAGATGGAAGAGTGATTCCCAGTGAGCGATTGGGGCTTCGTTGGGCTGATCACATGCGCAAATATGTCTACATGGGCGAACCGAAATTTGATCCAACGGATTTCTCCATCCTCGAAGCTCATGTGGGCATCGAAATGACAGTGACTCTTACATTGAAAAGCGGTGCACCGTTTAGTTATGGAGACTATGAGATCAAAGTCAGCTTCGACCCAGCAAGGCTCAAATTTACAGATGGAACAAAGTGGCAAGGTCGGAATTTCTCCGGTCATGATCGCCTCAGGATCTCCGAAGTCAAAACAATGGACGACGTGAAGAAGAACTATGCTCTTCGGGCAGGCAATGCTCTGTTACGGAATGACCTGGATAAAGCATTGGAACTTTATGAGAGGCTGATTACCCTGGACCCTGATAATCCTGGTTATCATAGCGGATTGGGGCTGGTATACTTACGGCGTCGGGAATACGAAAAAGCTATCAAGCATTTTGAGAAGGCCTTGCCAGAGGTCCTTCGACGAGGTGAGCCAACAGCACTACCTGGAAATTTAGCGCTCGCCTATCTGGGGGCGGGAAGGGAAGATAAGGCTATAGAAATATATAAGCGGTTTTACCACGTTGATGAAAAAAGGATGCCGCAGGTCATAAGAGACCTGAGAAGGCGACTGCGGAGGATAACCGCTCAGCCCCGATGAGGCTCCCACGACCGCGTTGATCCCATTGATGACAGGAAGGTGCGGCAGACGATCGGCCACGAGGTGGGGCATGGAGTGAGCATCGAGCATCGCTTCCCCAGCCAATACCCGCCGGGTCCCTATCGGTGATGATCACCGGGTATATCACCGTCATCAGCGATGTCCGAGATTGAGCCCGAAAACAATATCCCACATCACTACGATTCGGTCAGTGAGGAGCAACTCCAAGTGAGGAGAAGACCTATGGTACCACCAACATGCATGTTTCTGATGAGTTTAGCAATTGGTGGCATGTTTTCGGCACAGTCCGTGAATGAGCATCTTCATTCTTTTGTCCGCGTGAGCGAGAGTTACGGGACTACGTACACTCGACCGCCAGCAAGGGGGCATATTTCGTATTCTTTCCAGGTGAGCCAATCACTGTTCAACTGGATATTCTCAATGACAGTTCTCAGAAAGCGATAGTCGTAGCAAAAGGATTGCAGCTTGAGGAAGCCTTCCAGATGACGGTCTTAAAAGCTCCTGCGCCGGAAGTGAGGGGCGACCTGGGCATTGAGGTTTCTCCCTCCGTCAAGCTGATGCTTCCCAAGAGCGCAAGTTCGGCTGAGTGGTCGGAGCGAATCGAGTTGCCCCCGCAGGTCAGATTGTATTTCGAGGCCAGAGTGACCGGCAACCGGGGAGGCTTACCGTCGGGCGTTTATCACTTGAGATTTCGGTGCCGACTGAAGAGTGCGTCGGGAAAGGAGATCCCGGCGCACAGCGGGATTTTCCAATTCGAGATCAGGTCAGTAGAGGCGTTTGAGGATAGATTGGAGGTGCTCATCCGGGAGGCGATGCGTCTCTTTTGAGAGAAGAATATCGGGAAGCGGAGAAGAAGGTGAATGAATTGCTTCTGTTCTAGCAAAATAGTGGAGTGGGTTGTGATTTGCACGGGTTCTTAGCCGAAGTGAGAAAGGGAAAAGGTGAGGCAATCAAGGCCTATAGAAAAACGCTCGAGTTACTCCGATCTGGGAGGGATACTATTTACTTATCCCATGCCAGCCGCGTAG
>RFHM01000318.1 GCA_003696865.1 Acidobacteriota bacterium
CCACCGATGAGTTGCAACGGCATTTAGCCGACGTCGATTGGGCCGTCGTCGATTGTCGATTTTCGCTCGACGATCCGGAACGCGGCCGACGCGATTACCAACGCGCCCACATCCCCGGCGCCGTGTACGCTCATCTGAACGAAGATCTCTCCGGTCCGGTCATCCCAGGCCGAACGGGACGACATCCGTTGCCCGAGATCGACCGGTTCGCTGGCACGCTCGGCCGATGGGGCATCGATGAACGGGTTCAGGTGGTGGCTTATGACGATAGTGGAGGAGCCGTGGCCGCTCGGCTTTGGTGGATGCTTCGTTGGTTGGGGCACGATGCGGTCGCCGTATTGGATGGGGGCTGGCCCGCATGGCAGGAGGAGGAGCGGCCGGCGCAGAGCGGGGTCGAGACGCGCGCTCCCAGGACATTCGTGCCTCGCCCGAGGCCGGAGCTGATCATCACCAGCGAGGACATCGAGGCGGCGCTCGGTCGAGCGACATATAGGCTCATCGATGCCCGCGCGCCCGAACGATATCGCGGCGAGCAAGAGCCGATTGATCCCATAGCCGGTCATATTCCCGGAGCCGTCTCGGCGCCCTTCGCCGGGAATCTCGATGCGCGCGGGCGCTTTCGCTCGCCTGAGGAATTGCGGGCGCGATTCCAAGCGATTTTGGGAGATCTCCCGCCGGAGCGAGCCGTCCTCTATTGTGGTTCGGGCGTGACGGCAGCGCATAATCTCCTGGCCATGGCCCATGCCGGTTTAGGGGAGGGCCGCCTCTATGTGGGTTCCTGGAGCGAATGGATCACCGATCCGCGCCGCCCCATCGCCACCTCGGTGAGGGAGTGGGAGTGACTCCGGAGGTGGTGGTCTCTTGGAGCGAGTGATCTCCCGAAATGGCTCTCATCGGCGAGGAGACTCGGTGATCTCCGGGCTGGTCGCTTTCATTTCTTCCAGTAGTCGCCTCAGATCCTCCGGCAATGGCGACGTGAAGCGAACCCACTCGCCCGATCGGGGATGGCGAAAGGCTAAGGAGGTGGCGTGGAGGAAATGGCGGTGGAATCGAATGCCTCGCTCCTCGATCATCTTCAGGAAGGTCTCGTGTTGTCGCTTCCCATACAGTGCATCGCCCACTATCGGGTGACCTATGGCCGCCAGATGGATGCGAATTTGGTGCGTGCGCCCCGTCCGTGGCTCGATCTCGACGAAAGTGAATTCGGGGAGTCGCTCCAGAACGCGCACTCGGGTGATCGCCTCTCGACCTTCCCGGACGATCTGCCAATGCGGGTAAGCATCGGCCACCCATCCAATCGGTAGCGAGATGTCCATGGCGTCGGCGTCCAGCCTCCCGTGCACGAGCGCCAGATACTTCTTGGTCACCAATCGCTGATGAAAATGTTTGGCCAATGTGCGGTGAGCCCGTTCGTGCTTGGCGACGACGAGGAGCCCGGAGGTATACCGGTCCAACCGGTGAATCAATCCCGGCCGCAGGCCCGGCGCCGTTCGCTGGAGATGGTCGCAGAGCGCGTTCATGAGCGTTCCCGACCTGGTCGTCCGATTGGGATACACCAGCATACCCGCCGGCTTATCGACGACCAGGATGTCTTCGTCTTCGAAGACGATGCTCAGAGGGATCGGTTCGGGCGTGAGGGCGGGATGGGGAGTCGCGTCCAATTCGACGTCCACCACGTCGCCGGGTCGGAGCGTGTAATTGGATTTCGATTTCCGGCGGTTGACGCGCACGCGCGCCTCAGCAGTGGCCCGCCGGAGGACGACGCGGCTGACCTGAGGGAATTGGCGGGCGAGGAAATGGTCGAGCCTCATCCCGGCATATTCAGCATCGATATGAAACACCCGTCTGGTGATCTTTCCGGCCATCTTTCATCAGCATACTCGATCACGATGGTCTCGGCAAACACCGAAGTTTGCTCCAATGGGCCGGGATCACATCAGGTGTTGGTCTCTCTCGTCTCCTCGTCCTGAAGGGGGACCGGGCGATGGACGTCTCCCGTGACGTTCTTTGCCCGAGGCTCGTCATATGCTAATGTTGTGCTCTCAATCGATGCGACTCGCGGCAGCCGACTGGTTCATCATCGCCATCTATATGGCCATCTCACTGGTCATCGGCGCATTTTATGCCCGGCGCGCCGGTCAGAGTGTGAATGAATACTTCCTCGCCGGGCGACAGGGACCGTGGTGGTTGGTTGGCACCTCCATGGTGGCGACGACGTTCGCCGCCGATACGCCTTTGGCGGTGACCGGTATGGTCGCCGCGCACGGGGTGGCGGGGAATTGGTTGTGGTGGAATTTCGTCATGAGCGCTATGCTCACCGTTTTTTTCTATGCTCGATTGTGGCGGCGCGCCGGCGTCCTCACCGACGTGGAATTCGTCGAGATCCGTTATGCCGGTCGGCCCGCCGCCCTGTTGAGGGGATTTCGCGCCGTCTACCTGGGAGTGTTGATGAACTGCCTCATTCTGGGATGGGTCACGTTGGGGATGGTCAAGGTCTTGGCCCTCACTTTGGGCGTGAGCAAGTGGCAGGCGATCCTGCTCTGTGTGGCCGTGACCACGTTCTATTCGGTGCTCTCCGGTCTCTGGGGAGTGCTCATGACCGATGCCCTGCAGTTTGTCATCGCCATGGTCGGATCGGTAGCCCTGGCGGTGTTCGGCCTGCGAGCCGTCGGTGGGTTGGATGGGATGAGGGCCGGACTCGATCGATATTATGGTCAGGCCGATCAGGTGCTCGCCGTGTGGCCGGCCGGGGATTCCTCCTGGATGCCACTGATGACGCTGAGCGTCTATCTGGGCGTGCAGTGGTGGGCGTCCTGGTATCCGGGCGCGGAGCCGGGCGGTGGCGGATACATCGCTCAACGCATGTTTTCGGCCAAGGATGAGACCCACAGTCTATTGGCCGTTTTGTGGTTCACCATTGCCCATTATACGCTTCGACCCTGGCCCTGGATCGTGGTCGCCCTGTGCTCAATGGTCCTCTATCCCCACCTCACCGATAAGGAGGCTGGATACGTCCTCGTCATGGTCGATCATCTTCCCGCTGCATGGCGTGGATTGCTGCTCGCCGCCTTCCTGGCCGCATACATGTCGACGGTCTCGACACATTTGAATTGGGGAGCGTCCTATCTGGTGAATGATCTCTATCGGCGGTTCATTCGTCGACGAGCCGGTGTTCATCACTATGTGACCGTCTCTCGACTGGCTACACTACTCATCGCCCTCCTGGCCATGGTGGTGGCCTCTCGGTTGGAGTCCGTGCAAACGGCCTGGAAGCTGCTGCTGGCCATGGGCGCGGGCACGGGATTGGTATACATCCTGCGCTGGTATTGGTGGCGGATCAATGCCTGGTCGGAAATCAGCGCCATGCTCGCCGCCCTGGCGGTGACGCTCGGCCTCCGAGCGTTTCCCTCGTTGAATGTCGGGGACCCGCGCGGATTCGCGCTCTCTATGTTGATCACCGTCGCCGTCACCACGATGATCTGGCTGGGAGTCACGATGTGGACCTCGCCGGAGCCGGATGAGACACTATGCCGATTCTATCAACGCGTGCGTCCGGGAGGTCCCGGTTGGCGTCCCATCGCCCGGCAACTCGGTTGGGATTCTCCGGGAAGGCTGAGCGTGCTGTTCATCAATTGGATGCTGGGCTGTGCGCTGGTGTACCTCATCCTGTTTGGCGTGGGTCGGCTCGTCTTCCATCAGTGGAAGGTGGGAGGTGAACTTCTCGGGCTGGCCGTGCTGATAGGAGCGGGGATGATCTGGGCCGCGCGCCGGCTTCCCGGCGACTGAGGGCGCTGCGGGGGCATTCTGCCGCTTCTCGTTGAGGAATAGTGCGCCAGATGCCATCTTGTGCCACCTTTTATTTTCGGAGGAGTTCATGATACACTTTCCCGCTCGTTTGGAGAGGGAGACGTATGAGACGGAAACTCATCGCATTACTTTGTATGTCCTTTGGCCTGATCAGTTATGCTGCTGGGCGTCATGTGTGGGCCCAGCAAACGCCCGCCGACTACGCACAGGAGGTCGGTCAACTGTTGGCCGATGCCAATCGCGCCGACATTTCCGATACGGAGGCTGAAGCCCGTCGTCAGCGAGCGCGCGAGCTGGCCGCCAAATATGCGGCCACCGTCGCGGCCCATCACCCGAGCGGCGAGGACCGCGTGTGGCTCGGATACCTCTACCATCTCGCCGGCAACACTGAGAAAGCGATCGAGACGTTTCGTCAGGTGCTCGATGATAAATCGCTCATCGAAGAGTTCAAACAGCAGGCACGTCTCTACCTGATCCGGACGTTGAGCGAAGCTGGTCGCGTGGGAGAGGCGGAATCCATTCTCGCCGAGATCCCTTCCACGGCTTTCAATGCCGATGAGGCGCGCGCTCAGGGGCACGAATATCTGGCCATCGCCTATACCAAACGTGGGGAGCTGGACAAGGCGGTGGAACACGAGAAGCAGGCGCTGGAAGCGGCGCAAAAAAGTGGACTCATCCCGCGCATCTGGCTGACGGGGCGTTCGCTGGCCCAGTTGTACGTCGCCGTGGGGCGTCCAGAGGAAGCGGCCAAACTGCTCGATGAGCTGAAGGCGTACTTCGACCGGCAAGCCCGGCTGGCCGGGCCCCGGCCGCCCAAAGCGATACAGACGGCCATTGGTCAGATAGAGACGGCGATCGCGCAACTGAAGATGATTGGTCGACCGGCTCCTCCGTTGAACGTCGTCAAGTGGATCAAGGAGACGCCGACCACGTTGGACGCGCTGCGCGGCAAGGTCGTGGCTCTGGAATTTTTTGCCGCCTGGTGCCCTGATTGTCGGGGACTGATCCCTCATCTGCGGGATTGGTATGCCCGCTATACGCCCAAAGGGCTGAAAATCCTGGCCGTCACCCGATATTACGGATATAACGGGCGCGAGGTGGGCAAAGCGTCGCCGGCCGAAGAGGAAGCGTTCCTGGCTCGATTCAAGCAACTGCACTCTCTCCCCTACGGAACGGCCATCGATAATGGTCAACAGAGCATGACCACCTACCATGTGCGGTCCATTCCCCACGTGGTCATCATCGATCGAAGTGGTCGCGTGCGGTTCGTGTTCACCTGGCACACCAATCCCTCCTTGTGCGAATATATGATCAAGCGCGTGCTCGCCGAATCGGCAGAGAGCAAGTGAAGGAATGAATGATCCCCTCAACTGTGATCATCGGGTAGATCTTTTGTCTGCCTCCTCGATGGTCAGAACGCGAATGCCGAGTTCATCACCCAGGTAGGTTTTCACTTGCGGAGTGTAGTCGGAGTCTTCGCTCACCAGGAGTTTCGAACCCGTTTGCTGACAGACAGCAACGAAGGGGAGATCAGAGCGGTCGAATTTGTATTGGTTGAGGAGTTTCTTTTTGTGCTTTTTAGGAAGTTGTCCGGAAAAGAAGACAGCCTTCTTCGCGATAACATGTGTGTACCATTTCCTGATGTGGGTATCATTAGTTTTGTTGAGGCAGTTGCGATACTCGATCTGAATGTGCCCCTCTGTATCAAAAGCGACACTGTGTTTCTTCTCGATGAGGATATTGAGGAGAAATCGCATAGCATAAGGATTAGTCTCAGCGGCTTTGTAAAGCACGGAGGTGTCAATCGTCCATTCTTTGCCGTCCACTCGATCGCTTCTCCTTCAAAGTCCGCTTGCGGATCGCATCCATGTGCTCAAAAGCTTCGATCAAATCTTCCTCGAAAAATCCTTCGGGGAATTCCTCATACTGCCCATATTCATTGAGTTTGATTTCTTGAACACGAGTGCCCTTGCTTGTGGGTTGAAAATAGTAGATAGCGACTTCATCCGGAGCTATTTTCCCTTCAGCCATTCGGCGTCGCACGCGGCTCAACACGTGCTCGCTGTGCGTCTCTACAATGAGTTGTCGATCCCCTCGCCTCACAGCTTCGATGAACAGATCGCCCAATGTCGCCTGTGCCTTGGGGTGGAGGTGAATTTCAGGCTGCTCCATCAAGAGCAAGCTGCCCTCTGGAGCATAGAGACATTCGACGATGACGGGGAGCACTTGTGAGGCGCCGAAGCCAACGTCGGCCAGGTTCACCTCGATGCGAGTAGAGGGGTCGATCAGCATCACGCGGTAATTCGTTTCTCCCAGAGGTTCGAGTTCTAGCTGGGAAGCGATGCCAAACTTCCCCAACCACTGTTGGATCTCATCGAGGAGTCGGCGTTCCCGTCCCCTGGTGCGATGAGCGATCCACAATACTTCGGCCACTCTTTCGCCACTCATGCCTACGTCTTGCGGCGTTTGCCCACTGGTGAAATAAATCCGTTCGGGAGCTTTTCGAAGGGGACCGATGTAGAATAATCTTCGAAAGACTGTTTCGAGTGAATCTGAGATGGTCTGAAAATAGAGAAGAAATCCTATTTCGGGAGGTTCCCATGTTGATTCTAACTTCCACAACCCAATCCCATAAAACTTAAGAAGCGTGATGTCTTGAAGCTGCTCGCTCTGTTCTTTCCCCTGGTAGGACCATTTGAGCTCAGCGCGGTATCGCTGTTGACTATCGGTTGGTTGCTGAATGTAATAGACAAGTTGTGCCATCTCCGCTCCATCTTTGTTGAGCGGGCTCACGCTCAATTCGCCTCTTTCCAGCTCGATTTGTGTCGTCTGGCGGTTGTAGCGAAAGACGAACTTGAGATCCAACCGCGATCCAGCAGGGTTGGATATTTTGCTGCGACGCCGTCTTCGGCCTTCTTTTTTAGCACCCCATAGCGCATCGAGAGGTTCAAGCCAGGAG
>RFHM01000319.1 GCA_003696865.1 Acidobacteriota bacterium
CAGGGCGGACACTCAGAATTTGGGCGACTGGGAGAAGTTTACACTGCTCTATCAGGGCAACAACCAGGTCGCTTTCAAGACTTATCACAGCAGGTACGTCACCGCGATGGATGCGGGCTGGAACTGGGTGCTCAGGGCAGAGACGCAAGAGCTGGGCGACTGGGAGAAGTTTACACTGCTCTATCAGGGCAACGACCAGGTCGCTTTCAAGACTTATCACAGCAGGTACGTCACCGCGATGGATGCGGGCTGGGACTGGGTGCTCAGGGCAGAGACGCAAAGCCTGGGCGACTGGGAGAAGTTTACACTGCTCTGCCAGGATAACGGCCAGGCCGCCTTCAGGACTTATCACGGCCGGTATGTCACCGCGATGGACGCGGGCTGGAACTGGGTGCTCAGGGCAGAGACGCACGATCTGGGCGACTGGGAGAAGTTCACTCTGGTTGATGCTGAGGCCGGAACGGAACTATCGTGCTCGGAGGTGTCTCAACGGCTACTCCAGCAGGGTGAAGTCACGGTAGCCCTGAAAACCTATCACGGCCGGTATGTCACCGCGATGGAGGCGGGCTGGGTGCTTAGAGCAGACGCTCAAAGCCTGAGCGACCAAGGGAAGTTCGCGCTCATCTCACTGCCGTAACTCTCTTGTCTCTCCCAAGCCCATTAGCTGCCCAACCACTCGCTGCAACCGGCTATTCCCATACCTGCTTCACTCGCTCGGTCGCAGCGGCTGAGCCCGGTGCTATCGGGCGACCTGGTCAAGAATGTTGCATATGAAGAAGGGATGGGTCATCCTGATTCCGATAGCGGCATTGCTCGCCGTGTTGCAACTGGCATCCCGGCAGTCTTCGAGGGGCCCGGAGGCAGTAACCGTGATCCTTCCCTCTGCCACGGGTCGGGCTCCCGCTGCGGAGGGCATTCCCTATTACCTTGACGATTTCGATCGCCCGAAGGAGGTCCTAAACAACTTTATCGCCAACCGTGGGCAATGGTGCTGCAGGATGGATGACGGCTGTTCTCCCTCCATATGCGTTGATGACGGCTTGCTGCAGGCCAGTTTTGATGAAACGACGCCCTACGGAGATAGGGGTGCCTCTCTGAAGCTGGAATACAAGGTGGCATCGGGTAACTCATTGGCCAGCTATTACGAGAGCCTCTACAGCGGCGACACATTTTACGATTTGAGCATCTTTGACGAGTTCCACTTCCTTGTGAAAGGAGCCGGTAGCACCGTTGATCCCAACACGAGGTTCTACATTCGCTTTGCCGACCGAAACTGGAATATGCAGTATGTGGAAGTCACAGGCGTAAGCGGCGAGTGGGAAGAGAAAGTGATCAACCTCGGAGCACTGAGTGACCTGGATTGGAAGCAGATGAGAGAACTCACTCTCATCTTTGAAAATGATCGAGATGGAAGCGGAAGGTCTGCTTATCCTCTCTCTGGAACGTTGTACTTCGACGATCTGGTCTTCGTGGATAAAGATGCTAGCGCAGGCAATGACGATGATTTTCTGGACCTGCTGGAGCAGAGAGCATTCCGGTACTTCTGGGAATACGCCGATCCTGCTACCGGTTTGGTCAGAGATAGAGCCACCAATCCAGAGGTGTCCAGCATTGCTGCAACCGGCTTTGGCCTTACAGCCCTTTGCATCGCCAAGGAGAGAGGATGGATCACCCACGGAGAGGTCTACTCCCGCGTTCTGGCAACCTTGAATAGTTTCTACGATGACCCCGCCGATTCTCAAGATATGGTCGTCTCAGGAACTCACGGGCTTTTCTATCACTTTGTCAACATCCGTGACGGAACTCCCATCCTGCATCCTGATGGCACACCCTGGGATGGCGTCTCTACCATAGACTCCGCCTTGTTGATGGCAGGAGTGCTAACCGTCAGGCGATGCTTCACCGAAACGGAGGTCGTGAGTCTAGCCACCAAGATTTACGAAGCGGCTGAATGGGATTGGTTTCTGGAAGACGATTGCAGCCAGTGCTTGCCCGGCACGATGCACATGCTATGGGTTCCCCCTGGAGAAGGACATCCTGAGAAAGATGGGCTTCAGGGTTGCTGGAATGGGTATAACGAGGCGATGATTCTCTATCTGCTGTCCATAGGCTCACCCACCCATCCTATCCCCCCTAGTTCCTGGGGAGCTTGGGCTGCGACCTACGGATGGGGAAGATACTGCGGGCTACGAATACTTACCTGCCCTCCGTTGTTTACCCACCAATACTCTCATTGCTGGGTGGATTTCAGGAATATGGAGGATGATTACGCCGACTATTTTCGGAACTCCATCTACGCCACCCTTTGCAACAGAGAGTATTCCAAAAAAGTGTGGTACCCGGGCTCGGATGTTGATTTATGGGGGATCACCGTTTCCGACGGTCCCCTGACGAGCACTTGCACTCCTACAAGCACCACGTGCCTTTGCTCCGGGAAGACGTATCTCACAGATCAGGGTTATCCTCCGCCGGGTCGTAACAACAACGGCACAATCGCTCCTACGGCGGCCGGGGGGTCCATTGCTTTTACTCCTGAGCATTCCATTTCAACCCTGCGATATATGTATGAGCACTATCCTCAGAAACTGTGGGGCTTGTACGGCCTCAAGGACTCTTTGAACATCAAGTGCGAGCCGGATTGGTTTGATAACGACTATATCGGCCTCGACGTTGGGGCCATGCTTGTGATGATGGAGAACTATCGGACGGGCTTGATCTGGAATACGTTCATGAAAAATCAAGAGATCAAAGAGGCTATGCGTAGCGTAGGGTTCGACAGGAAGCCCTTATGCGCGTATTACCAAGAGGCTGAAGATTATGGGGCGATCTCAGGCAATGAAATCACCGTGGAATATCACCCGACGGCGTGGAGTACTCATACGTTACAAATAGGCCCCTATCCCGGCAACTCTGCCACGTATAGCGTCGCAGTTACCTGCGAGGCTGGGAGTGACTGGTTCTTCAAAGTCCGTTATTCCGATGATGTGCCGGGAAACAGGATTGAGGTGTATCTGGACGGCGTCAAGAAAGGCGATTTCACTACGGACAAATTCGGCGCGGGATGTCCTGGTGGATGGGAGTTCTTTGATTGGGATGATGAGATCATAGACTTGGGGATGGTCACCCCCGGGGTTCATACCATCACCCTACAGATTGCCGAGAACGGAGGAGGAACCTGGGGGGTAAACCTTGATGTCTTCAAATTGTATGCTGAATGGTTGAGAGTCTACCTGCCGATGGTGTTACGCAACTATCCATAGTGAAAGGAACCGACAAAGGTGGAAGTGAGTTGGGTGAGAAAGCCTCATAAGCGGATCGTAGAGGTTTGGTTGGCGCGAATGACTCCTGGGCTCGTTCCACTTCGCTGATGAAAGTGAACCCGCCCCTTTCCCGTCTTACGGAAGGCCTATGATCTCCCGCAGCGCCCGCTCAAAGGTGCGGTAGGCCCGCTCGCCCCACAGACAGAGGACCACCCGCTCCAGGCCCGTCTCCCCCCGCAAGTAGTCCACCACCGTCCGCAGGATGATCCCGGCAGCCTCGTCCATCGGGTAGCCGAAGATGCCAGTGCTGATGGCCGGCAGCGCGATGCTCCTGATCCCCCGCTCGTCGGCCAGGGCCAGGCTGCTGCGCACAGCCGAGGCCAACAGCTCCGCGCAGCGGGGGGTCCCATCGTAGATCGGCCCCACGGCGTGGATGACGTAGCAAGCCTTGAGCCGTCCCGCGCCGGTGATGGCCGCGCCCCCCGTGGGCACCGGCCCGTGCTCCCGCACCCAGGCGTCGCTCTCCTCCTGGATGACGCGGCCCCCCTTGCGCACGATGGCCCCGGCCACTCCACCGCCGTGGGCCAGCCAACCGTTGGCCGCGTTCACGATCGCCTCGGTGTCCATCTCTGTGATGTCCCCCTGGACCAACTCCAGCCGGGTGTTGCCAATCTGAACCTCCATAACCCCTACTCCTTGCTCCTTGGTCAAGTGGTCGGGTGGTCTGGTGGTCAGGTGGTCGCTTGGTCGGGTGGTCAGGTGGTCGCTTGGTCGGGTGGTCGGGTGGTTGCTTGGTCGGGTGGTCGCTTGGTCGGGTGGTCGAGTGGTCCTTGGTCCCTGTGCAATCTGCAATCTGCAACCC
>RFHM01000320.1 GCA_003696865.1 Acidobacteriota bacterium
ATTCAATACAAACCATCATGTCATTCTGATCGATGAGAAAGACATGGTCGGTTATCTCAATAATCTCATCCACCATCAGGACGAGCCGATTGCGGATTGGGTTTGTATCCCTCTCTACTACGTTTCCAAGTTGGCGCGTGAATCAGGTGCGAAGGTGATACAGGTCGGTGAGGGTGCAGACGAGCAGTTTTCGGGCTATGCGAGCTACATGGGGTATCTGCGCTTGTATGAAAAATACTGGAAGCCCTTTAGGAGGTGGTTACCGAAGCCTTTGCAGCATTGGATTGCCGCGATGGCGAAAGTTGTCGCCGCTATCAAGCCAGGACTGATGATCTATGCGGATATCATTCAGCGTGCAGCGCACGATCGTGAGCACTTCTGGAGCGGGGCGACCGTATTCTGGGATCTTCTCAAGGAGCAACTCATCAATGAAGAATCCATATCATCGGCTGGTGTACCGCAGGAAATTGTGGATAGCGGGCTTCTTCCAGCGAACTACCTGATTACGGATACCTTCAATATCATACGTTCCTTTCAGGACCGGTTGTTGACGGAATGTCCTGGCGCGGATGTGCTGACACGAATGATTTACAACGAGTTCAAACTCCGGCTTCCTGAGTTGCTCCTCATGCGCGTCGACAAGATTTCGATGTCGGTCTCCCTGGAGGCGCGTGTGCCGTTTCTTGATCACAAATTAGTGGAATTCACGATGGATATTCCCATGGAATGGAAGGTCAGAAACGGAATGCCGAAATATCTACTCAAGAAGGCTGTCGAAGGATTGATCCCTGATGAAATAATCTATCGGAAAAAAATGGGATTCGGAGCTCCGATGGCGCAGTGGTTGCGTGGAGAGTTCGGTCAGCAGGTGGAGAAGGGGATCATGGGGTCCAGGTTGATGGAAAGGGGGTATTTCAACCTGGAGTACATCTCTCGGCTGATTTCCGATCATCGGATGGGACGGGCCGATAACAGCCTGTATATTTGGACGATTTTCAATCTGACCTCGTGGTACGACTACTGGGTTGATCAACAAACGGCGCTCGCTGCATGAGCAGGGATTGGTTGGGCTTGATCCGCCGGGGGTTACGCAAACCACCGAGGGTGATCCTGCAGCGTCTCGGCGACGAGTTGTGGGCGGAATTAGAGCGGTTCCTTGCTCCGGCCCGCGCCCGCCGAATGACCGGGAGACGGCTGGCGCGGTTGTTCGGTTTGCCAGATCTTGACGCTCTTTGGGTGCACCTGGGACAAAACTCCTATGTGTCTCCAGTGGGGCCGGTGGATGCCGATACCTATGATCAGCTCTGTCCCGGTGACGCGGCGCGTATCATTCAACAGGCCGAACGGGCTTTGCAGCATGAGGTCGACCTTCTGGGTTCTGGACCGGTTTCTCTTGGCGAAAAAGTCGATTGGTTGAAGGATTACAAGACCGGTATTCGCTGGCCCCGAGCCTACATCCGCTCCATTGAATACAACAATCCGGATCAGCCAAGTGATGTGAAATTTCCCTGGGAGCTTTCCCGCCTGCAATGGGTGATTCCTGCTGGACAGGCATATCTCTTGACGGGTGATGAAAAGTATGCCGTTGCCGTACGGGATTTACTGTCTCACTGGATCGAGGAAAACCCCTATGCCGGATCGGTGAACTGGGCATGCACCATGGAAGTTGCCATGCGCATTCTCTCCTGGAGCTGGTTGTTCCATGTGTTTCGAGAGAGCGCCGCTTGGCGTGATTCGGCTTTCCGAGAGCGCTTCCTGTGCACACTCTATCTGCATGGGGATTTCACCGCCCGTCATCTGGAACGGTCGGACATCAATGGTAACCATTACACAGCTGATGCGGCAGGGCTAGTATTCGCCGGCCTCTTCTTTGCAGGATCCCGCCAGGCGGCCCGGTGGCTGAACACGGGTTGGGGAATTCTGCAGGAGGAATTGCCCCGTCAAGTAACCTCGGATGGTGTCGATTTCGAGGGATCGGTCGCGTATCATCGCCTGGTGCTTGAACTTTTTTTCCTCCCTGCGCTTTACCGTGAGAAGCGGGGGTACGAAACACCACAATTCTACCGGGATCGCTTGATTGCCATGGCCCACTTCACTGAAGCCTATACACAGCCCGATGGCAACGCTCCCCTGATCGGTGATGCAGACGACGCACGGGCGCTGCCATTTGGAGGCCAGGGGGTCAACGATCACCGCTACCTTCTGGGTATCGTGGCAACTGCTTGGCATGTGAATTCTCTCAAAACGGCCTTCTCTGGCTCCCGGGCGGAAATTTTCTGGCTGCTTGGCATAGATGCGGCGAAAGCCTTGCCTGAACGTAATGAGCCGGCTCCTGGTTCATCCATCGCCTTTCCAGAGGGTGGATACTATGTTCTACGTCAAGGTCGGGATCACGTTTTTGTCGATTGTGCTCCTGTTGGTCTTTCCGGTCGAGGGGGGCACGGTCACAATGATTGCCTTTCATTCGAAGCTGTTCTCGCTGGCACCAAGTTGATCTCCGATTGCGGTGCATACCTCTATACTTCTTCTTATGAAGCACGCAACCGCTTCCGGTCTACAACCTCTCACAATACGCCAATTGTTGATGGCGAGGAGATCAACCGTTTCATTCGTCCCGATTATCTCTGGAATCTCCATTACGATGCGCGACCAGAGGTGTTGGTGTGGGAGCCGGGAGAGGAGACGACTGTACTGCGGGCCTCTCACAGAGGCTATCTGCGATTGATGCCATCGGTAAGGATTGAAAGAACGGTGATCTTGGATCACGTGCATCACGAGTTGTCGGTTACGGACTTGTTCGAAGGGGAAGGAGAGCACCGGATAGAGATTCCACTTCACCTTGCCCCCGGTGTCACAGCAGAGTGTGATGGAAATGAGGGGATAATTTTAAAGATGGCGGAAGAAAAGTTATTCCGTTTGCGCTGGCAAGGGCAGGGTTTCGATCTGCGGATAGATGAAGGATGGGTCTCTCCAAGCTATGGGCGGATAATTCCCGTCGTGCGGTTGGCATGGCATTTTCGAGGAATGATGCCGGCGTCTCTCAGCATGTCTTTGACGATAGAGAATTCGTGATTTGCAAGATGATTGCTTCGGACTGAAAATGGTTCAGAAACAACCTAAAGGGGTAATGAATTGACGGAACGGCTACGCAAGGCCCTGTTCGATAATTACAGGTACGGTCAGGGAGAGATAAGTAGTGGTGCGCTCTACAAGGATATACGTGCCCAGTGGCCCTATTACGAAGCGAACTACCGCCGGTTTGTTGAAAACTTAACACAGGACGCGAAAATCCTCGAGGTAGGCACTGGGCCAGGGAGCCTACTGTCGTGGTTTAGCAGCCAAGGGTATAAGGATCTAGCGGGAGTTGATACCAGTCCAGGTGACGTGGCCTTCGCCAATCGTCATCTTGGTCGGGAGCTCGTACAGCTTGGAGATGGAAAGGATTATTTGGCCAGACATCCAGGTACCTACGATGCGATTTTTATGAAGGCAATCCTGGAGCACCAGCCTAAAGAAGATCTGTTGCCGATGATCCGGGCGGCGGCTAGAGCACTGAGTCCGGGTGGCTTTTTGCTGGTGGACGTGCCGAATATGGATTGGGTATTTGCCACTCACGAGCGTTACATGGATCTCACCCATGAGACGGGTTTTACCCGGGAATCCTTGACAGCGCTGCTGCGATTGGTATTCGAGGATATAAAGGTATTTGGATCAGTGCCGGCAAACCTCACCAGCGGGCAGAGATGGTTACGGCGTCCGCTGATCCGGCTCCTTAGGTTCGCTTTCTATATTCTGGGCGAAGGGGCAGGGGATCTGCTATTTGAGTCCCGCTCCATAATAGCGATTGCAAACCGGCCCAAAGCTGCGTGTTCATCTCCCCAAGATCATTTCGAGTAACCTGGTGCTCGATGGTTTTGTCGATACCTGATCCTGGAGAGAGGTACTAGATGGGCCTTGCAAGGAATGCCGTAGAAGTCTTTGTTACAAAGGGGCTCGTTGCCGTTTTCGGGTTGCTGATAACCGTGTTAGTGGCAAGGACCCTGGGTCCGGTGGGGCGTGGGGCTTTCTCCGCAGCGATGGCTGTTGCCGCGATTGGCGTTCAGATCGGAAATTTTGGTCTCGCTTCATCCAACATCTATTACGCATCTTCAAGGCGGGACTTGATAAAGTATCTGGTGGGTAATTCGCTGTTTATCGGCGTGGGGGTGAGCGCCGTGGTTGGCTTTCTGGCCTGGGGGACCTTTCAATACCGGCCCGATCTGGCGCCTCTGCGGGGATGGATGCTTGCTCTGTCGCTCATGTGGGTGCCGGTGGGTATCGGGATGCTGCTCATGCAGAACCTGCTGCTTGGCATGCAGCAGGTACGCATGTTCAACCTGATCGAACTACTGAAGCAGGTGGGCACCTTGTTGGCCATCGTGGTTGCCTGGCTCATTCACCTGGACAGCCCTGAAGGCTATTTCGCTGCCTCACTTCTGGTCCTTATGGCGATGTTTGTCTGGAGCACTGTCTACATCGTCAGTGAAGACGGAAGCCGACCCATGGTCTCCTTCTCGCTGTTCAGGATGCAGGCTAGATATGCTGCAAAAGCCTACCTCGCCACGATATTCTCCTATTTGGTATTGAGGATCGACCTTCTGATGATTCAGTACATCCAGGGGGACGCCCAGACAGGCCTGTATTCGGTAGCGGTAGCGATCGCCGACGTGCTTTATCTGCTGCCTGTGGCGGTTGGCACGGTGCTTTTTCCCCGCCTCTCCGCCTTGAAGGATGAAAGTGCGCGCTGGGTTCTCACCGCCAGGGCCATGCGATGGACGGCCCTGATCATGGCGGTGTCGGCGCTGGTATTAATGGTCAGCGTGAAAATACTGCTGGAACTCCTTTTTGGCGAGGCGTATCTGCCCGCGGCTCCCGCAGCGATGATTCTTCTCCCAGCGGTGGCACTGCTGGGGGTGAATACACTGCTTATGAACTATTTCGCTTCCTTGGGAATGCCAATGTTCACCATGGTTTCACCCGGCGTGGCGACTGCGATCAACGTTCCAGCGAACTATTTTTTGATTCCGAATTTGGGCATAGTCGGTGCTGCCTGGGCTTCATTGGCATCCTACGGCATCATGTTGCTGATGAGCCTGGGATTCGTGTGGATGTTGCGAAATGGATACGGAAAAGAATGACGCCACGAAAATCTGAATACAGAGCTCTGGTGGGCTATCCACTCTCATCGGATTACAGGCGCCGCTTGGAGGCGCTGCTGGGCAGCAAGCCTGAGTATCTGAGCGTGGCCGAGCTGAGGCGCTGCACTCTTGGCGGCATTGTTCGCACTTTATGGAACAGTGTGGGGG
>RFHM01000321.1 GCA_003696865.1 Acidobacteriota bacterium
CTGGTCGAGATGGTGGAGATGCCCACGCCGAAGCGAATGGCTTCATCCTCGATGCGCAAGGCGGGGAATTTATTGGGCACCACCCGGACGCGCCAGCCCGGCGTATTGGGCGCACTCTGTCCATCGCGAATGGCGTAGATCTCCGGTGGCGTCCTCGCCTCGTGTCCCCGGCAGAAGGGACAGGCGACGGCATCCCGAGCCGGCTGGGAGCGTCCTTCGATGAGATAATCGCTCGGGCGCCGCGCCCGTTCGGGCGAGACGATCACCCAGCGATTCCTCAATGGATCAAAGCGAAGCTCACGCATAGCTCGCGGCGAAGATCCTCGGGCCGGTTCTCCACCCGAGGACTGGATGGCGATTGCTCACTTTCGGCTCCATGCGAGATCGTCGCTGTGCCGATCGCCTTCTCCGGGCTCCGACTGCGCATTTCACTTCACACCTCTTTCGGCCAGCACCTTCTCGACCTCCCGGATCAACTCCTCGGGATCGCTCGACTTGACGACGTATCGCTCTGCCAGCCAGGAGGTGTAATCATCCTGGAACGAGATGTAGGCCGAACACAGAATGACGGGCACCTCGGGATGGGCTTCGACGATGCGCTGCAATACATCCAATCCACTTTCCTCTTGCAGCTTGATATCGAGCACCACCACGTCGACCGGTTGTTCCTGAAGAATACGCATCCCTTCGGTTCCCGAGGGAGCGGTGAACACGCGATGTCCGGCTTCGGTGAGAGCATCTTCGTACAGTAAGCGAATGCTCTGTTCATCATCGATGACCAGGATGGTGGCCATGATCTCGCTCCTTTGCCGGGGGGATTCTCACCAGCACGGTGCAGCCATTCCCCCGTTCGCAGACGACGTTGATACTGCCGCCCAGATTGTCGATGATTTGCTTGGCGGTATACAACCCCAGGCCGCTGCCCGTCGGTTTGGTGGTGAAGAACGGTTTGAACAGATTGCTCAACGCCTCCTCGGGAATTCCCATCCCGGTATCGGCGATCTTGATGATCACCTGACCTCGATCGACATCCGTCTCGATGAACAGGTCTCCGCCCTCCGGCATGGCCTCACAGGCATTATTCACCAGATTCTCCAGGCAATTATAGAGCTGCCGGCGATTGGCCATGATGGGGGGAATGTCGGCGTTCAGTTTCAGGTGACAGTTGATCCTGGTCGCTTTCCATAACGCTTGTTTTTCCTGACAGAGTACGGTGAGGATATGGTTGACGTCTACCGGCTCCCTCTCCGAAGCACGTCGGGCATCGACGAATTTCACGAAATCTTTCAACAGATCTTCAAGGCGCTGAGCTTCGCGCATGATCGCCTGGGTATATTTGGCGTATGGGCTCTCGGCCTCCAGTTTGCGCGTCAATTGGCGAGCCAGCCCCCCAATGGCCACGATGGGATTTTTCACCGAGTGCGTCAATTGTAGCACCATCTCCCCGGCAGCGATATCCTCCTTGAGGCGGAGAATCTCCTCCTGGCGTTCCTGAATTTGACGATGCGCCTCTTCCAGAGTGTGCAGTTTCTCTTGCAACTCGGCATAGGCCAGTCCGCGCTCCAGCGCCAGTGAGATTTGTTTGGCGAAAATGTGTACGGCGCGCAAATCATCCGATGAGACGTCCCGCCCGGTCACGAAATTATCGAGCAGGATGGCGCCCAGCGGACGCTTCAGATGCGAGAGCAAGGGGAGGACCCAGAACGTGGTCTGCCCATAGAACTCTCTGAGGGGCCTGGCGATCTCCATCTCCGGATCGACGCGGCACACCGCCGCCGACGCGAAGGCCTGCCGGAATGGAGAATCATCGAGCGAGAAGCGAAACTGCTTGAGCACCTCCTCGAATTTGGCGCGTTCCCGCTCATAAATCTCCGGCGCATAGTGCATCAGATCGAGCGTGGTGAGTTTCCGATGCGAAATCTCATCCCAGATCCGATAGGCCTCATCGCGATCTCTGGGACCCAAAGCGAAGACGCCGATGAGTTCCTGATGACTGGCCAACAAGGCCACGCCCCGATTGAATCCCAGGCTCGTTCCCGCCGTCAGGGCGACCAGTCCTTTGTAAAGGATCTCGTCGGGATCGAGCGCCCATTCGATCATATTCGAGAGATGCAGGAGCGTATCCAGAATCTCATCGCGAATCTCCAACATCTCGCGAAATTGGGTCAGTTTATGTCCACGCCAGATGGCTGCTGCGACCAGTCGCATCAAGACGTCGGCGACGCGACGCTGCTCCTCGGAGAGCTGTTCCAGATTGAGCGGGAACGCCTCACAACTCATACACATCTTCTGAAGTCGCTCCCTCAGCACCTCTAACGTGGTATCCTCCCGCTCGGCGAGGAAAGGGCAAACGGTGGGGTCCTCGGGGAAAAGAAGACAACGATGTGTGGCCACTTCATCCATCAAGATTCACCCATCACCGGATATCGACGCTCATCGCTCGCTCGGCCCAACTGCCGATTCGCGCCGCTCCGCCTTCTACCGCTCAAACGATCGTCCGGCGTCTCACCGGCGCGTCCGCATCCCCGATCATCGAGATCCGAGCGACCTCTGAAGGCATGTTCATTCATCGCGCTTTCGTGCCGCTTCAATTGTAGTTTTTGTCTCCAAGGATTGCAAATAACCCCACTCGATCGGACAAGCGCCGACCGGGGAAGTCACAACAACTGCGAGGGAGAGGTGATGGGTGAGTGGCATCCGCAATCATTATCTGGAATCCGGCGCCCGCCCACCAGAATCGCTCTTCATACCTCGCTGAGGACGATGCTCTCCCGAGTCGTGGGGCCATGGAACCGGCCACAGGGCATCGCCGAATTCGACGACTCCAGCATCCGGGCCGCGTCCTCGAAAATCATCGAGGTATACGGGATCGCCGGCATGCCATCTGATCGGCCGGGCGAGGGTCAGCGTCTGTTCGGCCCAATCGATGTGAAGCACCGCGATGGCCGGCTGCGCGCCGATTTTCACTCGATCCCCCGGTATCAATCCCGCTCCATCGGTGAAGTACGACGCATCCACCACGGGGACGACGTTCCCCGAACCCGCCGATCTGGTGCGGGTCAACGGAACGCCAATATCGATACACCCGCACTCTTCGGCCAATCGAACATCGCCGACGGCAGGATCGACCAATCGAGGCATGACGCGGCGGTTCGTCTCCAAGACGTTCCAGAAACGCATCGGATCACCGAGGAACGCCTCGATCATCCCCTCGAGGTCCGCCAGTGGGTCCGCGTCCCAACAATTTCCGGCGATGACGAGGGCGGCGGGAAGACACTGAACGTCCTTCGTCCTCCGGAGTCGAACGCGATATGCGATGGATCGTTCGCGGTCTCGCCAGCCGTTCCCATAAAAGACGTTATTCTTGATGACGTTGTCATCGAGATCGACGCGGCCAATTCCCCAATTGGTGATCATTATGCCGGTCGATCCGTTCCCCACGAAGGTATTGTGATACACGCGATTGCCGTAAACATGTGGAGCTTCGTTCCAGCCATCGATGATGAGGCCGCTCTCTTCGTTGACCAGGAACACGTTCCGCCGGACGATCGTTTCCGCCGCCGCCACTTGCATGCCCGATCCTCCTTTCTTCCCATCCGCCGAACGATGCGCTCCGACGATGAGGTTATATTCGATGATGTTGCGCCGAGCGATGAATTGTTCACCTGGTGCCCAGCGCGGGTGCACCTGCCAGACGATGTCGAGGTCTTTCTGCCAGGCGTTCTGGAAGTAATTCCGACGCACGATGGTGAACGACGTATCGATATCGACCAGAGCGTGGCCGGCATTCAGGAACGTATTCCCTTCGATGAGCGTGTGATGCGCTCCTCGACTCACGCGGAGGGCATCGCCCCACTCCGTTCTGACATCTCCCCAATCCCGGAATACGTTGCCGATGATGCGATTGTCAGACGCCCCATCGGAGACGAGGAGCCCGGCATAGGCCGTGCGCGATTGTCGCCCTGAGGCGATGAACCTGTTCCCGATGATCTCATTGTGATGTCCGTTTCGGATCTCGCCCCAGCCGAACAGGGGATGACGGAAGATGATGCCTTCAACGGTGATGTACGACCTCTCGTTCAGGTCGATGAGCCACTCCGTCCGCTCGATGATCACCGGTTGACCGGGAACGGCGCGGTAGATGATTCTTCGCGCCGCCGTGCCCGACTGCCCAGGGCGAAGAGTCTGGTGATACACGCCGCCGAAAATGAGGACTGTGTCGCCGGGATGAACGGCGGCATTGGCGCGGCCGAGCGTCCGCCATCTGGTGGCCGGGGTCCTGCCATCACGCTCATCGTCGCCTCGACGAGCATCAACGTAGTACGTCACGCCATCATGGTGCGCCGTCCCCGACATCGCCGTCCATCCCATGGCCAGGCTCGTCACCAGCATCAACGGGAGCCAGCGATGTCGCCCGGCGAGAACGAAGCGATCGCATGGGGTTCTGGTCGTCATCGGATGTTCGAGATGTTCCTCGGGAGAGCGCTCCAGGACGCCTTCATCGGTCATCCCCTCAACTGGTCAGCGGGGGATGCTTCAGGTGAAAATCGGTGGCATCCTGGTAGGCCTTGGCGACGGCGAGCAATTCGGCTTCGCCATAGAGCCTGCCGATGAACGTGATACTCGTCGGCGTTCCATCTTTCCTGAATCCGTTGGGCAAGACCACAGCCGGATGCCCGGTCAAGTTCGTCAACAGGAGATTATGTCCGCCGAACGATGGAGCCACGTAGACATCCACCTGGGACATCATCTCGGCCATTGCTCGCATGACGAGCGTGCGCACGCGATTGGCCTGAATGTACTCCACGGCCGGAATGGTGCGCGATTGACGAAAGACGTTGGGCCAGGCATTTTTGACTTGTCGCACGAGCAAGTCATCCCGATTGCTGCGAGTGAGCTCATCGAACGCCGCGGCGGCCTCGGCGTTGAGGATGAACGAGAGCGCTTCGATGGGATAATCGGGAAGCTCGATGGGGATGAGCTTCAATCCCATCCGGCGCAGCGTCTCCAGCGTCGCCTGATCATGTGCTTTCCACTCCTCATCCTTGCGATCGCGCTCGAATTCGCTCTTGAGATAGCCAATCCGCAATTGCCGAACATCCAGACGAGGATCCCAATTGAACGGCAGATCGACTACGGTGAGATCTTTCCCATCGGGTCCGTAGATGGCGTTGAAGACGACGGCGCAATCTTCCACGCTGCGGCACATGGGACCGAGTTTATCCATGCTCCAGCTCAACGCCATGGCCCCATAGCGACTGACGCGCCCGAAGGTCGGCCGCAAGCCGGTCACGCCACAGCGCGTCGACGGCGAGATGATAGATCCCCAAGTCTCTGAGCCGATGGAGAATCCCACCAGACCCGCCGCCGTGGCCGCGCCCGGCCCAGCCGACGAGCCACTGGAGCCCTGTTTGGGATTCCACGGGTTCTTGGTCTTCCCCCCAAACCAGACATCGCCCCAGGCCAGCGCTCCCAGCGTCAGTTTAGCGACCAACACGGCACCGGCTTGTTCCAACCGCCTGACCACCGTGGCATCTTCATCGATCACTTGATCCTTATAGGGCATGGCTCCCCATGTGGTCCGATAACCCTTGGTGGCCAACAGGTCTTTGGCGCCCCAGGGAATTCCGTGCAAGGGTCCGCGATAGCGCCCCCGAGCCAGTTCTTCATCGGCTCGCCTGGCTTGCTGCATGGCCAGTTCCTCGGTCAGCGTCACGACGCATTGGAGTTGAGGATCGTATCGCTTCAAGCGGTCCAGATACATCTCGGTGAGCTCCACCGAGCTCACCTTGCGCGACCTGATCAACCGGCTGAGATGCACGACCGGCCAGAAGGCTAACTCCTCTCGCCGAGAGGGAACGTCCGGGACGTTCACCTTGCTCATCCTGAATGGTCGCCGCCGGCGCGAAAACGTCATGCCGGGCACGATGGGGTTGAACTGCAGAGCCGGTGGCACGCTGTTCTCCAGATGAACCGCTCGCAGCTTCTCGTAATTGCTGAGCAGCTCATTGACGCCGTCCACCATGAGCTCGCGCTCAGCCTCGGTGAATTGGAGGCCAGCAATCTGCTCGGCACACTGGATGGTCTCTTTGGTGATGCGGAGCTTTTTCTCCTCCTGGATCTTAGCCCAGAGCGCACCGGGCAAGAGCGTGGACGATAATCCCAGAGTGGAAAAATAGGCCATGAATCGACGGCGCGTGAGATGCTGCGCTTCGGCCGTCTCCCAGAGATTCTTTCCCTCAGACATAACGCCTCCTCTCCAATGAATTCAGGTCAAAGAGCAAACGGAACCGCCGGCGTTACTTCTCCAGCGCTCCTTGATCGATTTTCAGGATCGTATGGAGCAACACGTTGGCCCCATTGGCCATATCCTCGGGCCGGGTGTACTCCTTGGGCGAATGGCTGATGCCTCCGACGCTGGGAACGAAGATCATACCCGTCGGCGCAATGCGCGCCATGTCTTGCGCATCATGACCGGCACCGCTCGGCATGAACATATAACTCAATCCCAGTTCCTCAGCCGTTTGGGCGATGATCGCTCGCATACGTTCGTCGGTGGGCGCAGGCACCGCCGTGACGTCCAGCGGCGTGAAACGAATCGTGGTGCCCGTTTTCCTGGCGATGACCTCGGCCTCCCGTTTGATCTTTTGAAAGAGCATGTGGATTTTTTCGGCCGAGAGATCGCGCAATTCCAGACTCATGACCACGCGACCGGGGATGACGTTGGGCGCGCCCGGTTCGGCGCGAATGCGCCCGACGGTGCCCACCTGGCGGCCCGGCACGCTGGTCACCACTCGGTTGACGGCGATGATCAAGTGAGCGGCGGCCAGCAGCGCATCGCGTCGATCGTTCATCGGCGTCGTCCCCGCATGATTGGCGAATCCCTCAATAGTCACCTCCCACCAATTGATACCCACAATCCCTTCCACGACACCAATATCGATGCCTCGGGAATCGAGGACACTGCCCTGCTCGATGTGGAGTTCGATGAACGCGGCGATGTCGCCTTTGTGGCGCACAACGTCTCCTAACCGATCGGGATCGCCACCAATGGCGCGAATGCCCTCGCCGATCGTCTTGCCACTCTGACTCACCACCTGGAGCGCTTCCGGCCCCAGATCACCGATCAGAGCGCGACTCCCCACCAATCCCCCCTCTTCATCGGAGAAGACGATGACCTCCAACGGATGACGCGTGACGATGCCATGTTCCTGGAGAACCTGCACGCATTCGATGGCGCCGATGACGCCGACATCGCCATCATAATTTCCTCCATGAGGAACGGAATCGATGTGCGATCCGAACATGATGGGTGGGAGATGGGGATCGCGCCCCTCCCGACGACCGATAATGTTGCCGGCGGCATCGATGTGCACGCGAAGGCCCGCTTGACGCATGAGCGACATGATGTACTGTCGCCCCTGAATATCGGCCTCGCTGAACGCCAGACGACTGACGCCACCTTCGGGATTCTTCCCGAACTCGGCGAGTTTGAGAATGCGTTGCTCGATGCGCCGAGCATTGACGCGCAGATGGCCGTATGGCGTTTTGCGCTGGACGGCCCGAGGAGTGGATGTGAAGCAAACGAAAAGGCCGACTATGAGCATTGTACATCGATTTCGCATACGCTGCTGTCCTCCACTCATTCGGCGACGTCTCGCCAACGGCTTCCCCGGCCGACTCTTCCGAGAGTCATCGAAGAGTACCAGCAGTGAGAGCGCCTCGATCTCGGCGTCCACTTCCCGGGTTCTCCGAATCCATCTCCCCATGGCGCGAGCACCGCCTTCACCTATGCGGTGAAGTATAGTCACGGCCATGCCGGAGTCAAGGACCGCGCCCGGCGCCGACCGTCAGCCATCCGATTGAGGAACTCCCTCCGCGCTCTATGAAAGAGCGAGCCCCTTCACCAGGCGCCTTCACGGCTCCAACGCCGGACTGTAGGTGAGCATGAATTCCAGGAACTTGGAGATCTCGATCATATCTTTGCCCACGAATCGAATGCTGTGCGCATCAGTGCGCTCGACGATCGGCAGATAGCTCAATATCTCCGGCGGACGATAGTTTTTGAATCGCACATCCAGTCGAATGGGCGTCTTGAGCGTGTAGGGCTTGAACTCATGGATGCGAGCAATGGCTCGTTTGACCTTCCGGCGGATGAGCGCATAGGCCGCTTCCGGCGTCAATGTCTTCGCCGAATGAAAGCTATAGGCCCATTTGACGATGGCCCCCTCGATATCGCCCAACAGCGCCTGCGCTTCTTTCACAATGGCATCATCGCCCGAGATCATGATGACGGGCACATTGAAATGACCGGCGATGGCCGCGTTGATCCCGGCTTCGGGCATGGAGACGCCATTCAAACGCACATCGGTCAGGCGGGCGCTGGAGAGCGTGTGCGCGCGGACTCCGGTGGGATTGGTGGTGCTGGCGTGATATCCGAGGAAGATCACCCCATCGAACGTCTCATCGATGCCCTGCATCATCATGAGCGGACGCGGCCAGGAGCGGACGATCGTCACGTTCCTGGGAAGCTTTTCGATGAGGAGATTCTGGCCATTGCCATGGGAATCGCTGACCACGATCTCCGTCGCGCCGGCCTCGAACGCCGCTTCGATGGCCGCGTTCACCTCTCCGGTCATGAACTCGCGGAACCGCTCATATTCGAACCCTCCCGGCCCCAGTTGCTCGCCGGTCACCACGCCGACGACGCCTTCCATATCGGCCGAGATGTAAATTTTCAATTTCTCTTGAGCCTGGCCGGTGATAGCGAAACCACAGGTGAAGATGAAGAGGACCAAGGAACGCGTCACATGGTTCATCCTCTCTCCCTCCTCAGAACGATGTGTTGAAAACGGCCAGGAGGCGGAGAAGCCGAAGCCGTGCTGGTCGCGCCTCCCCGCCCCCCACGACCAGATTTCCCCTACCGACGGCGCTTCCACGATGTCCGATCGATGGGCGCCGGTCGAGGAACTTCTCGAGGCGGATTCTTCTTGAGCAGCTTCAACGCTTCCTCCACGGCGCGCTCCAACTGTGGGTCGTGTCCCTGAATGACGAGGGCCGGCGTCTGTTCGACTTCGATATCGGGAGCGACGCCGATGTTTTCGACGTCCCACTGACCATCGGTATTATAGAAGGCGACCCGGGGAGCGGTGATGAATCCGCCGTCGATGAGCACCGGATAATCGTAAATGCCGATCAACCCGCCCCAGGTGCGTTTGCCGACCAGAGGACCGATTTTTCGTTTGCGGAAGTAATAAGGAAGCGCGTCGCCGCCGGAACCGGCAAATTGGTTGATGATCATCACCTTGGGACCGAATACGGCGGCCGTCGGCGTATGAAACGTCTTCCCATCGCGGGTCGCCCAGTAATTCAAGAGCGGCCGATTCATCAGATCGACCATGTAATCGGCCGCCGAGCCGCCACCGTTGAATCGCTCATCGATGATCATGCCCTGTTTATCCTGCTGCGTGAAGTAGTAGCGATTGAAATATTCGTATCCCGAGCGACCGGTGTTGGGCAAGTAGACGTATCCCAATCGCCCGCCGGAGAGTTCCTCGACCTTGCGACGATTGGCCTCCACCCAGGCGCGAGCGCGCAACGCCCTCTCGCTGGCTACGGGCACAACGGTCACCAGCCGCGATCCTTCCAACGTCGGTCGACTGTTGATGCGAATCACCGTCTGCTTGCCCGCCGTGCCTTCGAACAGGCTGTACAGGTTCGTCGGCGGCCGGAGCTCTTTGCCGTTCACTTCGAGCAGATAATCGCCTTCGGAGATTTGCAATCCCGGAGCGGTCAACGGCGCGCGAAGATCGGGATTCCAGTTCTCGCCGGTATAAATGCGCGTAATGCGATAGCGCCCATTTTCGATGGTGTAGTCGGCGCCCAATAGGCCCACCGGGACCCGTTCGGGCGTCGGCGCATCGCCGCCGCCGACATATGCGTGGCCGACGGTGAGTTCTCCGATGAGCATGCTGAGCACGTACGTCAAATCCGAACGATGTCTGACGTGCGACAAGAAGGGGCGATACTTCTCGTACATCGCCGCCCAATCTTCGCCGTGCATGTGCTCATCGTAGAAGAAGTCGCGATAGATCCGCCAGGCCTCACGATAGATTTGCTTCCATTCGGCGCGAGGATCGATCTTGATCTCCATGGCGGCCGTCTTCAATTTCCCATCGCCCACTTTGGCTTTCTTCCCCGTGTCCACGATGCCCCACGTGTCACCCGCTCGATAGAGAAGCTTCTTCCCCGTAGCCGACACCTTGTAGAACGTGATGCCATCCATGAACGTTTCGGCTTTGCGCTTCTTGAGATCGTAACGATGCAACCGCAGACCTTCCTGATGAGGAATGCGTTCGAGATAAAAGAGCGTATTGGCCGTGCCGGCGTGCAGATTCACGTAGTCGCGAGGAGACACGTCGAGAGCGAGGATGCGTTGGTCGATACCTTCCAGATCGATCCGCACGGTCACCCCTTCTTTTTTCTCGGCGGCTTCTTTTCCTTCTTTCGCTTCTTTCTTTTCTGGCTTCTCTGCTTTCTCTTGTTCGACTTTTTCCTCATCGCTCTCGGGAAGGAGAGGCGAGGGTTCTTCGGCGCTCAGCACGATCAAATAGACGCCGCGTCGCACCGGCCGGTCGTAAGACGTCATATCCAACCAGCCGGTGTGGAGGGCATAATTGGTGCTCGCCAGGAAGTAGAGATACTTTCCACTGGCGTCGAACGCCGGAGAGATGGCGTCTGACAGCCCATCGGTGATCTGGTGAACCTGACCATCTTTGAGCGAGTAGAGGAAGATGGCGTGCATGTGATTATCTAATCGTTTCGTGTAAGCAATCCACTGGGAATCCGGCGACCAGACGGGATCGATAGTCCGCTCCGGATGGCTGTAGGTATCGGTGTCCACTTTGGTCGCCTCGCCCGAATCGACATCCACCACCCAGAGATTCAGATGTTTGTCGGTGAACAGGAGTTTCCGGGAATCGGGCGACCAGGCGGGCGTGTAATAGAAGGAAGGATTCTCCAGGGCGATGATTTTCGGTTTCTCCAATCCTTTTTGATCGGAGATGACCAACTGATATTCGCCTCCTCGATCGGAGAACCAGGCGATACGGCTTCCATCGGGCGACCAGACGGGATTGCGATCGTGAACGCCGGGGCTCTCGGTCAGATTCCGGGGATCGCCCTTCTTGACCGGGACGGTGATGATGTCGCCGCGCGCCTCGAACACGGCTCTCACGCCGTGTGGCGAGAGGTCGGCGTGGCGGATCATCTTCCCCACCTTGACGAAGTGTGGGCGGGCCCAGGGCAGATCACCATGGACCTCGATGACGAGCTGTTGGGATCGACGGGTTCGGGGATCGAAGAGATGGAGATACCCGGCGTGCTCGTACACGATGACGCCACCGCCCGCCGAGGCGCTCTTGATGTCGAAATCCCGATGGTGGGTCAATTGCCGAACGCGGCGGCGGCCGATCTCATAGGAGAAGAGATTCATCGTCCCGTTCCGATCCGAGAGGAAATAGAGCGTGTCGCCAATCCACATGGGATCGGTATCATTGCTGTTCTGACGAGGAACTTTCTCGATCGTGTAGTCCGAGAGATCGATGATCCAGATGAATGCCGTCAGCCCACCGCGATAGTGCCGCCACGTCCCGAAGGCATCGGGCACGGGGACGTAGGCCATGCGCCGGCCATCGGGCGAGTAGACGCCTTTGTTGGCCATGGGCATGGGAAGCGGCTCGGGCATGCCACCATCGACCGGGATCGTCCAGAGTCGATTATAGGCTCGGGGAGCGCTCGTCCGGCCGGAGGCGAACACAATGGACGCCCCATCCGGCGTCCAGCCTCGCACGCGATCGGGTCCCGGATGATACGTGAGACGCCGAGGTTGACCGCCGGTGGCCGGAACGACGTACACATCGACGTTCCCATCGTACTCGCCGGTGAAGGCGATCAATGATCCATCGGGAGAGAAGCGCGGATCGGTCTCGCTGCCCGGCGCGCTGGTCAATCGGCGCGCTCGACCGCCCCGGCGGGAGACGATCCAGATATCATTGGCATAGACAAAGGCAATCTGATCGCGGCTCACCGTCGGCTGACGCAGCAGCCGCGTGCCTTGCCCCCGGGCGGAGACGACGGAACCGAGCAGAACGAAGATGAGGATGAAAAAGAGGCGTTGGATTCTCATGATGATCCTCCTGTGAAAATGATGTCCTTCACATCCACCGATGAACAGATACGCGTTCCCTCGCTCATCTGTTCATCCCTTCATCTTTCGAGCAGATTCATGGCCGAAGAGCGCTTCCTTTCGACTCTATTCTATGGACCTGCTCGCTGCCCTCCCTGGGCATAGCCCGCACGCGCTGGGCCACCCACCTCCCGCACCAATGAACGAGGTTCCCGAACGCCTCGTTTTGCCCGAGCGGAGGAGCGGTTGCGGACGTCTTCGAATTTCAACCGAACCACGAATCCCCACTCCATCCCGCCAGTCCTCATGATGACCTCTTCGGTCATGATTCGCCACAGCCTCTCTCGTCCGACTGCGTTGACACCATTCACCTGATCGAGCCCGAGACCCTTCCATACTATTCATGACCTCGCACCGGTTGTGGACGATACGGCTCTTCCAGATACGTTCGCTCTTCTTCGGAGAGGGCGATGTCCAATGCGCCGACGGCCTCCTCCAGATGCTCGATCGTCCGCACGCCAATGATCGGAGCGGTGATACCCGGTTGATGGAGCAGCCAGGCCAACGCGATTTGAGCCGGCGTGACGCCTCGACGTTCGGCGACCTCGACGACGCGATCGATGATCTCCGGATTCGCCTGGTCATAAAGCTGCCGGGTGTAGTCATCGGTTCGGGATCGTAATGTCTCGCCCCCTCCCTTCTCCGGTCTTGGTCGAGCCAGCAATCCTCTGGCCAGAGGCCCCCAGGGGATGATGCCCATACCCTCCTGGCGACAGAATGGGAGCATCTCCCGCTCCTCCTCGCGATAGAGCAAGTTATAATGACTTTGCATACTGACCGGTCGCGTCCATCCACGTTGATCGGCAGTGTATACGGCTTTGGCGAATTGCCAGGCATACATACTCGACGCGCCGAGATATCTCACCTTGCCCGCCCGGACCAGATCGTTGAGCGTCTCCATCGTCTCCTCGATGGGCGTCCAATAGTCCCAACGATGAATCTGATAGAGGTCAACGTAATCGGTCTGGAGGCGTTTGAGCGAGGCATCGATTTGCGCTTCGATGTGTTTCCGGGAGAGGCCCCGCTGATTGGGCACGCCCTCTTTCATCGGATAGTACACCTTGGTGGCGATGACGACATCATCGCGGTCGGCGACGAAATCCTTTATGGCTCGCCCCAGGATCTCTTCGCTGAGACCGAGCGAGTACATATTGGCCGTGTCGAAAAAATTGATCCCCAATTCCAGCGCTCGTTTTATAATGGCTCGGGCTTCATCTTCGCCGATCACCCATGGACGCCATTGCTTCGATCCGAACGTCATGCAGCCCAGACACAGGCGCGAGACCTGCAGTCCGGATCGGCCGAGATTCGCGTACTCCATGTTCCCCTCCCACGAACCGAGGTGTTGACGCTCATGCCTTCCACGTCGATGCAGGAGTGTAACAAGGCCTCTGGACAAAAGTAAAGAACGAACTGAACCGGGATCGGCTTCCTTTTGCCGGTGAAAAGCGGTAGAATAGCGACCGTGCTGCAAGGCGCGATATCTCAACCGTGGAGGAGATGATGGGACCATATCGACGTGGAACGCTCATTGGACTTTCTCTCATCGCCGTCGTGGGGAGCGTGCTCATGAGTTCCCTCCTGGCCGATCCCGTGGCCGCCCGGGGGCGTGGTGGGCGCATCGAGGGGGTGGTCGTCTCGGCGACAACGGGCACACCATTGGCCGACGTCCGCGTATGGCTCGATCCGGCCATGACAACCGATCCTGCTCCCCGCCGCCGAGCGCGCAGCGACCGGCAAGGACACTTCGTCTTCACCAATGTGCGCCCTGGACTCTATCGATTGTACGCTCAGAAGGAAGACTATCTGTTCGCCGAATACGTCGATCCGCAGGCCGGCGATGCACAAACGTATCTCCAGGTCGATGATCAGACCATCATCTCCGACATCGTCATCGGCCTCCAGCCCGGGGGTTCGGTGAGCGGGTCCATCTGGGATGAACAAGGCCGTCCGGCCAGCGGCATCATCGTGAAGCTCCTCCCGCTCACCCCATCGGGAGAACGTCCATCCACGACCAGAGTGAACAGCACGCGCACTGATGAGCAAGGACGATATCGATTGAGCGGTCTCCGCCCGGGACGATATATCCTTCGGGCCGAGCGACACATCGTAGACCGAGGATCAGCCCGGTTGGCGTTCGCTTATTATCCCGATGCCGACTCCTGGGCGTCGGCTGTGCCCATCGACATCAATGCTGGCGAGACGCTGACGGATATCGATCTGAATTTCCATCCTCGAACCGAATCCGCCATCATCGCTGGCGTGGTCGTCGATGCCCAGACGGGAGATCCGTTGCCCGGCGTGAGCGTGAGCGTGGTCGATGAATTGAATCTCGGATTGCGTACCAAGACGACGGCCGATGGGCAATATCGGTTAGAGGGTCTGCCGCCGGGAACGTATGCTCTCTCCACGCACGCCGAGACCATCGGTCAAGGGTACATGCGAACGCTGGAAAACATCGCGCTGGCGCCAGGATTGAATGCGGTGGATGTCGAACTCCAACCGGCACCGTTGATTGCCGGGACGATCGAGTACATCGGTTCCGGGCCACCACCGGCGCCGGGCGATTTCATGATCTCGGTCCACTTCGCCCGCCAGAGTCAAGGCATTCGGTATACCGGTCAACCCACTTTCGAATTTCGCGGATTGCCGGCGGGCCGCGCGCGGATCGGCGTAGGATTCGCCGCCATACAGTATAAGCTGGCGGCCATCCTTTACGGCGATCAAGATATCACCGGACAGACGATCGAGCTCCATCCCGGAGATCAACTCGCCGACGTGCGCATTCTCATCACCGATGATCTGGCGGCCACCTCGGAGATAAAAGAGATCGACGAAGTTCGCCATCCTTGAGACGATCGAGCGGACGACGGCCGATCGGGAGACGTCGTTCTCTCCAGAGGAACGTCACCGGTGCCAGGTTGAATCGGCGCGCTCCTCTTCCTGGCGGGCCGACCAAGCGGGTCCCGTCCGTTCCTCGTTCGGGAAGCCGCGCTCCAGCAGATAGGCCACATCGATGGCCATGAGTACGCCCGCCATAGCCAGCGTGACGATCAAGGGCCACTCCGTCCACCCCCTTCTCAACACCTGTCCGGCTTCGATGAAAAGCAGGAGTCCGATGGCGTAAATCAGAGGAGGCGGCATGGCGGTGACGATGAACAGATGCACCGCCGCCACGGCACCGGCGCCCGAGATGACCAGGTGCATCAACCGACCGGTGGTTATGAACGCCCAGGCGGAATATCCAATGATTCCCATCAGCACGAGCGCCAATCCAAGGCTGAAGACATCGCTCCACCGTCCCCGCGCGCCCATCTGAGCCTCGTTGAGTTGAATCGGCGATGGCCGCCCGATCGATGCCCAGCCAAAGAGGAGCCAGCCGAGATAGAGAGCCAGCGGAAGGAGATAGAACTCCGGGAGCTCAACATGGCCAATGCGACCGATGATGATCCACGCAGAGGCGAGGAAAATGGCCGTCATATGCTGATGAAGAGATCGGCGGCGGAGCCAGTACATATCCAAGCTGATGAGCGCCAGTAGCAACGCCGCCAAAGCACCACCGAGTTCACGATGCGCCAGACCGAAAGTCAATCCACCACCCACGAGGACGTAAATATGTGCCCCATACCAGAGGGCGCGTTCGCGCCAGCGGTCATCCTCCCCACGCCCACACCACCAATGGGCCAACACCAGGAGCCCTGCCAAGGTAGCAAACGCCAGCCCGTAATGAGTGGTGCTCACACCATACGTCACCAAGAACGCGTAGACGAGCACGCCGGAGGCGATCGAGACGAGAACATAGGCCGTGATGAACGTCGACCGGAATCGCTGCTGTACGTAAGGCGGGAGGATGCCCTTCCACCCGATCGTCACGACGATGAAGCCAATGACGGCGATGAGAAGCGCCAAGAGATCGTACCGACCCCAAGGGGCATTGACGCTGAGCAACAAGAAGAGCACCCCGTTCGCCAACCACAATCCCGTGCTTGGCAGTCGCGGGCTGAACCCTTCCTCCCATGTCCGACGCATCTCCATGCGAGTGAGAACGAGGAGGAAGAGATAATAGACGCTCAGTCCCAGCGTCGCCGAGATCGCCTCGGCGCCGATGACCCATACGGCGAGACCGGCCGTCACGAATCCCAAGGCGAGGAGCTTCAGCGAAAGCGCCTTCTTCCGTTCGGCCAGTACGGTGAACAGGAGACCGACGGCCAGGAGATAATCCGCTTCCACGCGCAGCGCGTAATGCTGGCCTATGACCCGGGGCAAGGGCAACAATGTCGAGAGATCCGGAATCGCTCGCCAGAGCACGTTGATCATCCCCACCACGATCGCTCCATAACCAACGCC
>RFHM01000044.1 GCA_003696865.1 Acidobacteriota bacterium
CCCTTTGAGGAGACGCGCTCGGAGCGCCCAAACGTGGTGGGAACGGTCTCCGCCCCCTGAACCTCCTCGACGGCCACAACTTCTGCGAGGTCGGCAATCGGTGAGCAAAGAGGCGAGCAACCGCGGGCGTCGATAGGTCCTTGTGAGTTCCGAGAAGAGGGGGGCACGCCGATCCACGGAGAGGGCATGGAGATGCCGACGAGATCCACCGAGTCGTGGATCTCGCGATGGCCCAATGAGCAAATGGACCATCAGTGGCCAATGAACTCCCTCCACGGGCAGGGAGCCATTGGCCGACGGATGGTCACGCGATAGAGACAACGTCTCTCACATCCGACCATCCCGGTGGGGCGTTGGCCGACGGATGATCACCGGCCAGACGGATCACGCTCAGAACGCCCCATCGAGGATATCCAAAGCTCCTTCGGGCAACGGTTCTACCACTTTCACTTCGATGCTCCCCGTCTGAAGAGGAGAATTCGGTTCCAACTCCACGACCAGTCGTCCTCGGCCGCCTTTCATGATGATGGTGCCCATTTCAATATCCTGCTCTCCATCGTTGACGACGACCATGAACGCGGTCCCATCGGGCACATCGACCCGCACACGTACCCCGAACAGAGGCGTTCCCAAGAGCTGTCCGCGAGCAGCTTGTCCAACAGCATTCATCTGCTGACCGGTGTCGGTGGGTTCGAGGATGATCTGCTCGATGCTCGTCTTTTGAGCGACAGCGACGACACTCCCTATAGACACGACGAGAGCGAGAAAAGCCAACGTGATCTTGTTCATCTGTCCCTCCTCATCAGGATTTTGGAGAGCCAAGAGCAACTCGAAATCACCGCCAGCCGCCCTCCTCCCTCACTCTTCGGGGCGACCCGTCGATCAGCACACCAGAGCGGCCTGCTCTTTGCTCCCGCCCAAAGCATAAGCAAAACCTGTACCATTCGACGTGAAATCGTCCCCTTGAACTGGTTGTCGTGCAATTTCAATGAGTTACCACCAACATGGCGAACGACTTGCCCGACTCGCGGCGACACGAAACGTTTCCAATTTGAAACGATTGTCCGCCTCATCCGGACGGAGAGATGATGCTGCGAAGGGTTAGCCCATTGATCAAGCCATGCAGTGGTTGGGGATCTCGGGAGGAGACTCGAAGAGCGACCTCCGAGATGTCCGTCTCTGTGCGAACAGTTACGTTCGGTACCTCGCCTTTCGATGGGATGACGCCGTCTCCAGATCGAGGTTATGCAGCTTCAACCCGGCGACGGCAGTGAGGGTGAAATCCGAGCGCTCACCTCGTTGGAGTTTGGGGTAGGCGGCGGCCGCGATCATCGCCGCATTATCGGTGGTCAATGGGGGGCTGGGATAGTACAGTGGGATGCCCACGCGTTCGGCGAATGCCTTCGCCTCGCGTCGCAGTTGACGGTTGCACGCTACTCCCCCGGCCAGGATGAGCGTCCGAGGCTTGGAGGTCGCCACGACATGGGCCACGCGGTCGAGGAGCGTGCGAACCACGGCCCATTGGAAACTGGCGATCAGGTCGAGAACTTCCCGTGACGGATGCTCCGGATCGGTGACCGGTTGAATACCCTTCTCTTCCACGTATCGGCGGACGGCCGTCTTCAATCCACTGAAGCTGAAATCGAGCGTGCCATCGGTCATCCGCGGGATGGTGAACGGAATGGCTTCCGGATCCCCCTGCGAGGAGAGGCGGTCGATGATGGGCCCTCCCGGGTAGCCCAGGCCGAGTAATTTAGCCACCTTGTCGAATGCCTCTCCGGCAGCATCATCGCGGGTATGTCCCAGCCGCTTGTACTCCTCCGCAGCGGGCATCCAGTACAACTCCGTATGGCCACCCGATACGATGAGGGCTAATGCCGGATAGACGATCGGCGGGTTTTCAAAGACGACCGAATAAACGTGTCCCTCCAGATGATTGATGCCGACATAGGGTTTCTCCAGCGCATAGGCGAGCGACTTAGCATAGCTCAGCCCGACCAACAACGATCCCACCAATCCCGGCCCGTAGGTCACGCCGATACCATCGATCTGAGAGAAGGTGACGCCGGCCGTCTGGAGCGCTTGCTCGACGACGGGCACGATGTTCTTGATATGCTCGCGGGAGGCCAACTCCGGGACGATTCCCCCGTAGGGTCGATGGGTCTCGACCTGGGAAGCGACGATGTTGGAGCGGATCACCCGACCCTGCTCAACGACGGCTGCCGCCGTCTCGTCACAGGATGACTCGATCCCCAGAATCAGCATCTCCCTCCCCCATCATTGATCTCCGAGTTCATGAGGGGCGCTGGCTCGGTGAGCGGATAAGGGCTCAGCGCGCTCCGAGCTCTCGACCAGAGCCCGAAGGCTCTCTTCATAGGGAGGACGCGCCACGCCCCGCTCGGTGATGATGGCGGTGACGTATCGATGCGGCGTCACATCAAAAGCGGGATTGGCCACTTCCACCCCCTCCGGAGCAATGACTTGATCCCTGATCCGAGTCACCTCGTCTCCAGATCGTTCCTCAATGGGGATCTCATCGCCAGAGGCGAGCGACAGATCAATGGTCGACGTGGGCGCCGCCACATAAAAGGGGATGTCATGTTCTTTGGCCAACACGGCCAGTGAATATGTCCCGATTTTATTGGCCACGTCGCCGTTGGCCGCGATGCGATCAGCTCCCACAATCACACAATCGACCTTCCCTTGGCGCATGAAGTAACCAGCCATGTTATCGGAAATGAGCGTCACCGGGATGCCATCCTTCATCAGCTCCCAGGCGGTCAATCGCGCCCCCTGCAAGAACGGGCGGGTTTCATCGGCTAACACGCGCACATTCTTATGCTGCTCCACCGCCGCGCGGATGACGCCGAGCGCCGTTCCATAACCTGCCGTGGCCAACGTTCCCGCATTGCAGTGCGTCAGCACGGTGGCCGAATCGGGGATTAACTCGGCTCCATACTGTCCCATCCGCCGATTGGTCTGAATGTCCTCCTCATACATCTTTTGGGCTTCTTCGATCATGCGCCGTTTGATCTCGTCCATCGAGAGTCCATCCCGCTTGGCCCGAGCGAACGTGCGCTTCATGCGCTCGATGGCCCAAAAGAGATTGACCGCTGTGGGGCGAGTGGTCTCCATCACTTGACAAATACGCTCCAATTCCCGCTCCAACTCGTCCACCGTCCTCGCCCGAGCGTCTCGCACACCCAGGGCGATGCCCATGGCCGCCGCCACGCCAATGGCCGGCGCTCCTCGGACCACCATATCCTTGATGGCTTGAGCTACTTCCCGGTAGCTCCGGAAGATGGGATAGACCTCCTCGGTGGGCAGTTTCCGTTGATCGATCATTCGAATCCCTTCGTCGGTCCACTCGATCGTCTTGATCATATCTGATCCCCGGCTGTATCGGAATTCGAGCGCGCCCGTCGCTCAAATCATCATGGTACTTGACCCGGGCCGAGTTTGGCAACATCACCGAAGGACCCGTGTCCCCATCCAACCTCGGGAGAAACGCAGCGACTTCCATGCACGCCCCATCTCTGGGATGGTTTCCCCTCACCGTGATGGACGTTACAGAAGAATAGCGCCTCCCGCATATAATAGACGGTGATATTGTGCTGAGAGGAGAGAACGCTATGGCGAGAACATCGCAGGCAACGGCCAAGAGGGCGACGGTCGAGCACAATCACCTGCATATACAGAAACACCCTGCCTTCCGCAGGCTCGCCCGCCGCGTGAATGGCTTTTTGGCTACTGATTTCCTGTCGTCCCTCGACGCCGAGCAACGTCATCAGCTAGAGCGCATCGCCACTCCCATCACCTGTCCACCGGGGGAGATATGCTTGACTTCTCGTGAGATGACTGAAAAATCATTCATCCTTCGCAGGGGGAAGATCCGGCTGTTCTATTCGTTACCGAACGGAGATCGATTGACCATCGCCGAATTGCGCCCCGGCGCTTTCTTTGGCGAAATGCCACTTCTCGGTCAACGGGTTTATGGCGCGCAAGCAGAAGCTATAGAGGAGAGCGTATTATGGGTTCTGAGTCGACCGGACATCGAGCAGCTTTTATTGAATAATCCGCGTCTCGCGCTTCGATTGACCCGGCTTCTCAGTCAACATTTCCTGGAGGCAGAGGTTCAACTGGAGGAAACGCTGTTTAAGAATATCCGCGCCAGAACAGCATCGCTCCTGCTGCGACAGGCGTCATCGAATCCCCCCGTCGTCGCCGGCTTGAGCCATCAGGAGATTGCCGACCAGTTGGGCGTGTACCGAGAGACGGTCACTCATGCACTGAACGAACTGCGGCAGATGGGGCTCATCGAGATTGGCCGCAGGAACCTTCGCATCGTCGATCCGGAAGGGTTGCGACGCGAAGCGAAGCCCTCGCCTCAGGAATGGGTGGCCCATCTGGTATAGATGAGCGGTGTGGCGAAGGCGTGGGAGACTCGGTCCTCTGATTTTCTGGTGAACGATGCGGAGGGCTATTCCCCATCGGGCCGATTCAGGGTTGGAGCTCTCCCGCCTTTTCCCTCTATAATCTAACGTCTCATGAATCGAACGAGGCCAAAAAGAGAAGTCATCACTCACGCGAGGAGGAATTGGAGGATGGTCCCATTCAGATTGATCAAACTGGTAACGCTCTCTCTCGCCATGACAATGGTCATTGGGGCGATGATATCTTCTCCAGTCTCATCGACCGGATGGCGCGCGGCCGTCGAAGCCGGCGCCATGGCATCTGCTCCCACCCACTCGGGACAGGATGGTTGGGATGTTCCCACCGACGTAGCCAAGATGAAAAACCCGATCAAAGCCACGCCCGAATCGATCCAGAAGGGTAAACAGCTCTACGAGGCCAATTGTGCGTTCTGTCACGGCCAGACGGGTAAAGGCGATGGGCCGGTCGCCTCGAGTCTCCCCGAGAAGCCGGCCGACCTGAGCAACAAAGAGATCATGGCTCGCCTCACCGACGGTGAGGTGTTTTGGAGGATCACCAAGGGGAAACGACCCATGCCGAGCTTCGAGAAGACGCTGTCCGAAAAAGAGCGCTGGCATATCGTCAATTATCTCCGCACCCTCGCTCGATGAATCGGATTGTGTGTCTCAGATTACAGCACTTATAGCCGGTCTCGCCTACCATGGAGGCGAACTCAACGCTATGGATTTCTCAACGGGAAAAACGGGCCGCTTGGCGTTGGCCGATGTTGCGAAGTCCATGGATTTCAACACCTTAAATCGAGATAGGAGGGTTTGACGATGAAGAGGCATTTCGCGTTAATCACATTACTCGTTTTAACGCTTCCCGTCGTGGCCGTATTGGCCGGGCAAGGCGAAGCCAAGAAGAAGACGATCGTCGGTGAGTTGGTCGACTCCAAGTGTTATCTGGCCATGGGAGCCAGAGGGGAAGGTCACCGCGCCTGCGCCGTGAAGTGCGCCAAGATGGGCATCCCGGTGGCCATCGCCGATGCCAAAGGGAACACGTACACCATCGCGTTGCCGGCGCCCGCTCTGGCTCAGTATCAAGGCCTGCAGGCCAGGGTCACGGGGAAGGTCTTTGAAACATCTCGGACGATCATCCCTATGAAGATCGAAGTCAAGAAGGATGGGAGGTGGACGGAAGTCGAACTTCCCAAGACGATGATGTAGGGTGTCGCTTCCTCACTCCTCCATCAGGGGGCGAGCCGGCGCTCCACCTGATGGAGGATCATTTCCGACCCGGTCCGTCCCGTTTGTATTGGCTTTTGCTGAGAGGCCACGTCTTTATAGAAGAATCGCTTCTTGACATGGCCGAATGGTTTTCCGTCCACCTCCACATAGGGGTAGATGAAATAATTGAGAGGGGCACCCGCTTGTGGAGGATCTAAGACGATGTCCCGCCCGATGGTGAATTGCACGCGATTCTCATCGTGGGCGCCAAAAAAGTATTCCCTCTTCTCCGGATGTTTGTTCGCCTCGGAGGCATCCACGGGCACCCACCCATATCCTCGGAGATAGAACTCGGCCCAGCAGTGATATCCGGCGATCTCTCCCTGACCCCGGTCGGGAGGCAACGGAAAGCCAATGGCGAACTTGGCCGGGATACCTATGGCTCGACAGAACCCGATGAACAGAGCATGAAAATCGGTGCAGTTGCCGCGCTTCACGTCGCAGGCATAGTAGATATCGCCCCGTCCCCACCCGGTGCCGCTTTTATCGTATTTGAGATTATCCACGGCATAATCATAGATGGCGCGCGCTTTCTCCAAATCGGTCGTCTTACCGCGGGTGACTTCCCGGGCCAAGGCTCTGATTCGATCATCCACAGGGACGAGTCGATCTGGCTGAAGCCATCGCTTCAAGAGCGGATCGGCGTCTCCCTCGGCGCGCACGCGCACGGTTGAGAAATCCCGGCGAACATATTCCCGGCGCGTGACCAGGAACTTCATCTCCACGCGGATCGAATCTCGCCGAGGATTCACCGCCGAGAGAAAGAGGATGGAATTGCCATATTCCGGGTCCCGATGCAAGCTCGTTGGATACGGCGCGGCAATCAGCAGGGGCGTGACCTCCTGGTGCGCATCGCTCGTCGGATAAGGTAACCAGATAGACACCTTCTTGGCCTCTCTGGGGATATCGGTGACTTCGGCCACGTAAGTGAATTCAAATGTGCGCACGGCCAGCTCACGGGCTCCGATGGTCACCGTCCCGAGACAGGACAAGAGCCCGAAAGCACAAACAGAAACGATGATCAACTTCTCTTTCATCATTCTCTCTCCTTCCAGGACATCTGTATGACAGCAGGCTACCAGGTCGCCTTCATCCCATCCGCCCTCCGCGAATGGATAGCTGGACCATGGAGTGGCATCTCAAAAATTATACTGCACATACAGATTCAGGCGATGATCGATGCCCCGATCAAAGCCCTTGTAATCGGTCGTCCAGTGAAGGTAATCAATGCCCAGAACGAATGGGCCACCAGGATAGAATCGATTGACGATGTACCACGCCCGGTTCTTGACGCGGCCCTGGACGGGGATGTCACGGTCCACCGGATCATCGATCGCGTACCCGGGAAAGATTCGATAGAATCGGCTCAGCTTGAGCCCTAATTCAGCCCAACCGCCCCGGCTCCTGATCTCCGTGCCCAGGGCTGTATTCAGGCCTTGGCCGACGCCGCCCCGAAAGTCGCTCAGATTGCGCCCGAACCAACCCTCTCCCCGCAGCATCACCCGCTCGTGCAGAGTGAGCGCGTAATCGACATTGAGCGACTGACTGCGAAAACTCTTTCGACCAGCTATGGGCGTCACCATCTCCTCCCACCCATAATGCCCGGAGAGACCTATGCTCAATCGACTGCCAGCGCTCCACAACGCATGGGCATAGCCGATGCGCGCCTGGAGGTTCGGCCGGCGAGACGCTTCCCCATCCCGAAAACCATCACCATCCAGGTCCTTACTATCGATGGCCCCCGTCAATCCGACCCCTCCCACGAATGAGAATCGCCCCCCACCGACATCGGGCTCATAGCTGAACCGAACCTGAGCCCGTCGATCGCCCAAGTTCCCCGCATTCCACATCAACGTATCATTGTTCACCGTCGGATAAAGAGGCGAAATGATGTCCCAGGTTTGCCCGCCAAGCAGAGAGAACGCCCCCCAGGACAATTTCAAGTAAGCGTGCCGAGTCCGGAAGCGCGGGCGCGATTCCCGACCACCATTCTGAAAATCGACCTCGAATTTCCCGGTGAGTTTCCCTCCACCGCCGATTTCCGGCCCCTGATAGTTGATGCCGATGCGCGTCAGTCGCGGATGCATGGTGAAGTTCCCCCTCTCGTTCCCCGGACCAAGGCGCGCATCAGCCGAGCGCACGCGAAAAATCGTCTGGGCGAAGTCGGGGCGCGCACTATCGGCGATCAGATCCAACCGCAGAAACCCATAGAACTGGAGTCGACTCCCCTTGGGACTCAATTCCTTCCACGTGACCGTCTTTTGACTCCCGCTCTTGGGAGAACTTCTGGTCACCTCCTCTCCTTGTGCCCTTCTGCCTCGACGCGCCTTCTCGCCTGCCGCACCGCTCTGCGCTCCGGCCTCGTGAACGCCTCTCTTCGCTAACTGTTGCTTCAATGCCTCCAGCATCCGGAGGATGGTCCGATTCTGAGCCTCGAGTTCGCGGACTCGCTGTCTCAACGCTTCCAGCTCGGCGTCACGTCGTTCGCCTTGCGCTCGAACGCCCCAGGCCATTCCCAGTATCAATCCCACCAAGCAAACAACTCGCAACCATGTCCTGTGCATCGTTGGTACTCCCACCCCGTTTTCCAGCCGTAAAGGAGCCCTACCTTACCACGAATTTTCCTATAGGTCAAATTGGTATTTCCGATACATCGATGC
>RFHM01000322.1 GCA_003696865.1 Acidobacteriota bacterium
CAACTGAAGTTGGCGCGTCGGGCGGCGGGCCGGGCGGCAGTCCACGCGCGCGACATTCACGGCGTCAAAGTCGTCGCCGAGCGCGTCGAAGATCTGGATGCCACCGGCATGCGCCAATTGGCCGACCAGTTGTTGCAGCAACTCAAATCGGGCGTCGTCGTCCTCGGTCGGACTCAGGACGGGAAGGCGGCTCTCGTCGTACGCGTCTCGAAGGACCTCACCGAGCGATTGCACGCCGGGAAAATCATCAAAGAATTGGCCCGTGTCGTCGGCGGCGGCGGAGGCGGACGACCCGAACTGGCCGAGGCCGGTGGCCGTGCGCCGGAAAAACTCGACGAGGCGTTGGAAGCGAGTTACGAAGTCGTAGCGCGATTCCTGACCCGATGAGAGCCGAAGCAGGGGACCGCTATCCCCCCATCGAGAGAGTCGTCCATGGCGCACGCCCGAGCCACATCGAGGGGAGGAACAGAGCGCGTCGGTCATCGGTCGTCCGTCGTCTATTTTCGAGGGAGGTCGTCGATGCCACCGGAGAGGCTGTTCCCCATCCATACTCGAGCCGCCTTATAGTGTCGGCGTCCTCATCATCCGATGAAGGCGCAAGCCCCGCGACACACCTCCTGGTCGGCAGAGAGCGTCGCTCCCCTTATCACGGCGTTCGGGCCGTGGTAAAATCAACAACCCGCGATTCCGATGAGACGATACGTCCTCAAACGCCCGACCCGTCGAGGGTCGTTGATCGACTATCGTGCCGAACTGAACGAGGAACAGTATGCCGCCGTGACCGCCGACCGAGGCCCCCTGCTCGTCATCGCCGGAGCGGGCTCGGGCAAAACGCGCGTGGTGACCTATCGCGTGGCTTGGCTCATCGAGCAGGGCGTTGATCCGGGGCGCATCCTGCTGGTCACGTTCACCAATAAAGCGGCTCGTGAGATGCTCCGGCGGGTGGAAGCCCTGTTGCAGATGGATGTTCGTCGGCTGTGGGGCGGTACGTTTCATCATATCGCCAATCGCATGTTGCGCGAACACGCCGAGCGCGTCGGATATCGACCGAACTATACCATCATCGATGCCGAGGACAGTAAGGATCTCATCGCCGCATGCGTGCGCGAAGCGGGCATCGATACCCGGGCGCGCCGATTTCCTCGAAGCGAGATCGTGCGCGACATCTTGAGTCTCGCCGCCAACACGGCGTCTTCCATCGAAGAGGTGATCGAGCGCTCGTATCCCTACTTCGAGTCGCTCACCTTCGATATCGCGCTGGTCGGCCAGGTCTACGAGCAGCGGAAACGGCGCGAGAACATGATGGACTATGATGATCTGTTGCTCAACTGGAAGCGGTTACTTCAGGAGCATCCGGACATTCGCCACCACTATGCTCAGCGGTTCCAGCACATCCTGGTCGACGAGTATCAAGACACGAACCGCCTGCAGGCCGATATCGTCGATCTCCTGGCAGAAGAGCACCGCAGCGTGATGGTGGTCGGCGACGACGCGCAGTCGATCTATAGTTGGCGGGGCGCCGATTTCCGCAATATCTACGAGTTTCCCGAGCGGTATCCCGAAGCCCGGATCTATCGCTTGGAGGTGAACTACCGGAGCACGCCGGAAGTACTTCAATTGGCCAATGCCTCCATTGCGCACAATCGAAAGCAGTTTCCCAAGCGGCTGCGCGCCCGTCGGCGCAGTGGACCAAAGCCCGCGCTCGTCCCCGCCCGGGATGTCTACGAACAGGCGGAATTCGTCGTTAGTCGCGCGCTGGAACTGCGGGAAGATGGCATCCCACTCAACGAGATGGCGGTGCTCTATCGGTCGCACTACCATTCGATGGAACTGCAGGTGGAACTCCTGCGGCGCGGCATCCCTTATCTGGTGCGGTCTGGGGTGCGCTTTTTCGAGCAGGCACACATCAAGGACGTCCTGGCCCATCTTCGACTCGTCCATAATCCTTATGATGAATTGGCGTGGATGCGAACCCTCCGGCTCGTCCCTGGAATCGGCAAGCGCACTGCCGAGCGCGTCTGGGACGAGATCCATCGCTCGAGTCATCCCCTGACGGCGCTCACGGCTATCAGCCGCGCTCGCCTGATTCCTCGTCGTGCCGAAGCCGGGTGGGAGCGGTTTCTCATGCTCGTCGAGATCCTCACTCGGCCGCCGGTCGTACATTCTCCGTCGGCCCAGATCGGAGCGGTGTTGGAGAGCGACTACGTGGAGTATCTGCGCCTCAACTATACCAATGCCGAGGCGCGATTGGAAGATCTCCGGCAACTGGCGGGCTTCGCCGCCCGATATGCCTCCACAGAAGCCTTTCTCAACGAGGTCGCGCTCATCGGGACGGAACGCTTCTCCATGCGCGACGGCATTCATGGCGAGGACGCCCTGGAAGAGGCCGATGAAGATGAGTACCTGGTCCTCTCTTCGATTCATCAGGCCAAAGGGTTGGAGTGGCGCGTCGTATTCCTCATCTGGATGGCCGAGGGACGGTTTCCGACGGCGCGGGCCTGGCGCGATGAAGAGGCGTTGGAAGAGGAGCGACGACTCTTCTACGTGGCCACCACGCGCGCCAAGGATGAGCTCTATCTCTGTTATCCTCGATTGGGACGCGAGCGGAGTCGCCACGTGATTCTCCGACCCTCACCATTCATCCAGGAACTCGATGACTCGTTGATGGAAGAGTGGGTCATCTCCAGCGAAGAAGCCGATGATCTCCAATGAGCGGTTCGTTCCCCTACGGCCGCGCTTTCAGCCCATGTTGTTTGTGGCCGCTGCATTTTCGCTCGGCATTGCCGGAGAGCCCTATCTGCACGTTCCCCTCTGGTTATTATTCGGTTCGACGGTAGGGTGTTTCTTTCTCGGCCTGTTCTCCTATTTGAACGGCGAGAGGACCGATGCCTCTCCTTCATCCACGGCGAGCTGGATTCTGCTGGTCGGAATGGTGTGTGCCGGGATGTTGCTCGCCCGCCTCCAGCGACTCGATGTCCCGCCGCAGCGCCTGCGGGAACTCTATCGGAGAGGCATCATTCGACCGACGGAACCGGTGAGCATCGTGGGTCGGCTCTCTCGTCCACCGGAGGACGCCCCGCAGCGAGTGTACCTGGATATCGACGTGGAACGGATCAAGACGCTCAAGCGCGTTCATCCGGCTCGTGGGCGGGCGCGCCTCATGGTGCCTCTCGATGCCGATGGAGCGGCAGCGCAGTATGCGCAACTGGCCCTTCGGTATGGCGATCGGATTCAGGTGTTGACCTTCCTGCGACGCGCCGGCCGATATCGGAATCCGGGCTCGCCCGACTATACCGAATATCTCGATCAGCATGGATACGACGTTTCGGGAGTCGTCAAGAGTCCCCGGCTCATCGCCGTGCGGGCTCGTGGACGAGGACATTCTCTTCGGGCCGCGCTCTACCGGGGGAAGCGCCGCGCCGCGTTGGCTATCGATGAACTCTTCTCCGGCCGCGCGGCGGCTCTGTTGAAGGCCATGCTCCTCGGCAATCGGCATTTCATCGGTCGGGAGGTGGCCGACCGCTTTCGCGCCGGAGGGACGTTTCACGTTCTGGTCATCTCGGGAATGCATGTGGGCTTCCTGGCGGGCCTGCTGCTGGGGATGTTTTCGCTCCTTTTGCGAAGTCGCTGGTGGCGCTTCCTCATCGTGGGTGGCGTTCTCTGGGCCTATGCGCTGATGATTGGTCTGGACCACGCGCCCGTCGTCCGGGCTACGACGATGATCACCGTCGCATTGGCCGCGCCGATGTTGTTTCGACGGGCGCAGATTGCCAATACCATTGGACTGGCGGCGTTCATCCTGCTCGTCGTCGATCCCGAGCAATTGTTCGCCCCCGGTTTCCAACTCACCTTCCTGGCCGTATTGTCGATGGGGCTGTTGGCTTTCCCGGTGATCGATCGATGGCGGGCCATCGGGAGCTGGCGGCCCACCGAGAAGACGCCCCAACCGCCTCGTTGCGCCCGGTGGATCCGCCAGTTGGCCGAAGTGATCTACTGGGATCAGCGCGCCTTCGAGCGAGAGATGCAGACTTCGCCGATCAGGTTTCAACTGGATAAGTCGCCCTGGGCGCTGAGACTCAATCGCTGGCCCGGCGCGCAATGGGTGATTCGCGCCATCATCCTCTCGGTGATCATCTCGGCGGCGGTGCAGATCGGCGTCTTGCCGGCCATGGTGTTGTATTTTCATCGAGTCGCCCTGGGAGGCATCGTGCTCAATATCTGGGTGACGGCGGGCGTGGCGCTGTTCGTCATCTCGGCATTACTGGCGTTCGCCATGGCCGAAATCAGTATTCACCTCGCCCTGCCCGTCGTCGCCATCGGTCAACGGCTTGCCGAATGGATTCCATCGGGTATGGAGCTCTGGCTTCGGCTTCCGTGGACCAGCTTTCGCGTGGCCGAGTATACGGGCTGGGCCAGAGCCGTCTACGGAGTCTATCTCCTGGTGCTCATCGGATTGGCCTGCGCCGCGCATCGGTGGCAACCGCTGTGGTTCTCCCATCCGGGGGTCGGCTCCCGTCAAACGAGAGGGGCGTCCGGACGCAGGGAGCGCCAACGCGTTGCGCGTCCGCTCCCCGCGCTCCTGCTCGCGCTTCTCGTGTGTTTCACGATCATCGCCGTGCATCCCGATGGCGTGGTTCACCGGGATGGATGGTTGACCATCTCGTTCCTGGATGTCGATCAGGGAGATGCGGCGTTGGTCCAGTTCCCACGAGGGACGACCATGCTCATCGATAGTGGCGGACGATGGTCATTCCACGGGTCGAGCGAACGAGGGGGAACGCCCGATTTCATCGAGGATACGCTCACCGTGGGGGAGGCCGTGGTGTCGAATTTCCTCTGGGCGCGGGGGCTGCAGCGCATAGATTATATTCTGCCCACGCATGCCGACATCGATCACATCCGGGGGTTCAGTGACGTCATGAACAATTTCAGCGTCGGTCGGGTTCTGCTGGCGCGCGCGCCCATGACCGATCCGGAGTTTGTGCAATTCGAGCGCGCTCGTCGCCGCGCCCATCTTCCCGTCCAGTTCATCGCCGCCGGAGATCGCTTCCGCATTGAGGGCGTCATGGTAGACGTTCTCTGGCCTCCACGCGCAGGGGAGGATGACGAGTCCTGGGGAAACGATGAGGCAGTGGTCATGAAAATGACGTATGGGCGCCGAACGTTTCTGCTGACCGGCGATATTTCTGGCCGGGTCGAACGCGCGCTCGTGGCCAGCGGCGTGAACTTGGAGAGCGATGTACTCAAAGTCCCTCATCATGGCAGTCGCACCTCCTCTACGGAAGCGTTCGTTCGCCGCGTTCGACCTCGATATGCCATCATCTCTGTGGGCGAGCACAGCCCATTCGGGCATCCGCACCCGGAGGTCGTCGCGCGGTATCAATCGCTGGGGGCCACGATTCTCCAAACCGGCCGATGGGGAACGATCACCATCCGCACCGACGGTCGCCACCTGGAGGTGCTCACGTTCGTCCCCCGAGAGTCACGAGATGCGGCTCGTCTGGGGGGAGGGACGGGAGATAATCTCGGCAGTGAAGGGGAGCGAGGCGAGTGGGTGATCCAGGTGGGAGCCAGGGCGTAAGGTATCTTCTATCCCATGAGCCGTACCCGGCCCGCCAGAAGACGTTCGATCGGTAGGCGTCTACGGATTGGTGATGACGAATGTGGCGGTTGAAGTGGGGATGTTCTCCCCATTCCCGTATCAGGCTGGCGCCGGATTATCGCCACGGATGGGCGGGAGAATCGGTTTGAGAACGCCCTCTGATTCCTTTTCCTTCTCCTTGGACTCGGAAGCGTCGTCTTCCGGTGGGGTGGGGGGCGTTTCCAGATCTTCCAACGGCAGCCCCTCCACGATGCGTTTGATCTGCCAGGCCTCCAGCGTCTCCCGGTCGAGCAGGGCTTGGGCCAGACGCTCGACGGTCTCCTTGTTTTCCAGGATGATGGAGCGCGCGCGCTCATACTGCTCCATCACGATGCGCTTGACCTCCTGGTCGATCTTGACCGCCGTCTCCGGGCTGTAATCCTGATGTCGAATGAGTTCCTTGCCGAGGAAAATCTGCTCATCGCTCTTACCGAAAGTGAGCGGGCCGAGATTCGACATACCGAATTCGCAGACCATCTTCCGGGCGAGTTCCGTGGCCCGTTCCAGATCGTTGCTCGCTCCGGTGGTCATGCTGTTGAGGAATATCTCTTCGGCGATGCGCCCGCCCATGAGAATGGCGATTTGACTCTCCAGATACTCGCGAGTGTGCATGTAGCGGTCGGCTTCGGGCAGTTGTTGCGTCAAGCCCAGAGCCATTCCTCGCGGGATGATGGTGACCTTGTGCACCGGATCGGTGTGGGGGACCTTCATGGCCACCATGGTATGCCCGGATTCGTGATAGGCGGTCCGCCGTTTCTCCTCCTCGCTGATGACGATTGAGCGACGCTCGGCGCCCATCAAGACCTTATCTTTGGCCACTTCGAAGTCGGCCATGGTCACCGCCTTTCGATCGTAGCGCGCGGCGTTCAAGGCGGCTTCGTTCACCAGATTGGCCAGATCGGCGCCGGTGAAGCCGGGTGTGCTTCGAGCGATGACCCGGATATCCACATCATCGGCCAGAGAGATCTTCCGCACGTGCACGCGCAGGATCTCCTCCCGCCCCTTCAGATCGGGCCGATTGACCACGATGCGCCGATCGAAGCGTCCCGGTCGTAACAGCGCCGGATCGAGGACGTCGGGTCGGTTCGTCGAGGCGATGAGGATCACGCCATCGTTGGATTCGAATCCATCCATTTCGACCAGAAGCTGATTCAGCGTCTGTTCGCGCTCGTCGTGTCCGCCGCCCAATCCAGCGCCGCGGTGCCGGCCGACGGC
>RFHM01000323.1 GCA_003696865.1 Acidobacteriota bacterium
AAGGGCCGCGGTCAGGACCATGGTGGTAAGGTCTTTCAATCCGAATCTCATCCGGCCGGTGGATGGTTCCATCGGTTCGTCCTCCTCGCCGGTGGTGGACACCTCGGGCATCTCGGCACACCACGAGACCGTTTTGGGCATTACTCGGCACCACGGACGGAATCATCCTTGTACTCTGACACATCCATGACATTTCATGGCACAACAATCGAGCTTCCGTCGAGCAGTGGTGCTCGGTGATCCCGTTGATCGACTGCGTCGACGGGGGCGGAGTAGCGTTAGGGTGGCAATGCAATGATCGTTCCAATGGCTCCCCTTCGCGTGGCCGAGAGAACCTCTCCACCGTGAAATTCGACGGCTCGCTCGGCTCTGCGACGGCTGACTGTTTTTTTATTGTCACTCGTGCCGGAAGCACGTATCATAAGTGTGGAAAAATGGATCAGTCACAACGGCAATTGAAAGAAGACCTGCAGGTCTTGCGGATCGACCGCCAGCGGGTGGCCGAGCGCCGGTGGCGTCTTCCCCGCTGGGCGGTCATCGTGGGGACGGTGGTGGTGGTTTTTGCCGTGATCGGGTTGGGCGTGGGCCGGTTGGACTTGAAGAGGCGGTTGGGCTTGGGCGCTCGGACGGTTCGCGTGGCCCTGGCATCGCGGCGCGGGGCTGGAGGACCGGCGCCGGTGTTGTCGGCCAGCGGATATGTCATCGCCCGAAATCAGGTGGAGGTGGGCTCTAAGATCACGGGCCGCGTCGTCGCCCTGTTCGTTGATGAGGGCGATTTCGTCCGGCGCGGCCAGATCATCGCTCGCCTGGATGATCGCGAACTTCGCGCTCAGGTTCATCAGGCCCGGGCCAACCTGGAAGCGGCGCGCGCCCGGCTGGCCGAGTTGGAGGCCGGTTCGCGACCGCAGGAGATCGAGCGCGCCAAAGCGCAGATGGACCGCGCCCGAGCCGACCTCAGGAATGCGGAAATCGCCCTCGGTCGCACCGAGCGCCTGGTTCGAGAGGGCGTGCTCCAACAGCAGGCGCTCGACGATGCCCGGGCGCGCTACGAGATGGCCCTGAACGCGTATGAAGCGGCCAAGAAAGATTACGAGCTGGCTCGTATTGGTCCTCGGAAGGAAGCCATCGAGCTGGCCCGCGCTCAGGTGCATCAAGCGGAAGCGGCGCTGGCCTTCGCTCAGGCCCAACTGGACAATACGATCATTCGCGCGCCCATCACGGGGACCGTCCTGGACCGCTACGTCGATGTAGGTGAAATGGTGACCACGGGGTTCACTTCCGACCGAGGCGCCAAACAAGCCTTGGTCACCATCGCCGATCTCAGCGATCTTCAGGTGGAACTGGATATCACCGAGGCGGACATTGCCAAAGTACAGCTCGATCAACCGGTGGTGATCACGCCCGATGCCTATCCGAATCGCCACTATCGGGGTGTTGTCGAGTACATCGCCTCGGTGGCCGATCGGCAGAAGGCGACCATCAAGGTCAAGGTGAAGGTGCTCAATCCGGATGAATTTCTGCGGCCCGACATGGGCGCCAAGGTAACGTTCTACGAAAAAGGTGCGAAAGTGGTGCCCCGGGCGGCGACGGTGATGGTACCCCGGGCGGCGGTGGTCACGCGCAATGGGCGGCCGGTCGTCTTCCTGGTTCAGGGTGAAAAGGCCGTCATGCAGCCGGTCACCACTGGAAGGGAAGAGGCCGGATACGTAGAAATTCTCGACGGGTTGCAGGGCGGTGAGCGCGTGATCGTCAGTGGACAGGAGGCACTTCGAGACGGGGACCGCGTCGTCATACGGGAAGGGGATGCGTGAACGTCAGACGGGGGAGAGGAGAGATGACACAGCCGATAGTGGAGATCAGGAATCTGAGTCGTATCTTCCGACGCGATAGCGTCGAGGTGGTGGCGCTGAAAGACATCAATCTGGACATCCCGGAGGGCGATTTTCTGGCTTTGATGGGGCCCTCGGGTTCGGGCAAGACGACGTTGCTCAACATCATCGCCGGTCTGGATAAGCCCACATCGGGGATAGTTCGCGTCGGGGGCATCGAAGTCCAGCGCATGAGCGAGGACGAATTGGCCGAATGGCGCAATCATCATGTTGGATTCGTCTTTCAAACGTTCAATCTCATCCCCGTCCTCACCGCCTTCGAGAACGTCGAACTTCCCCTCCTGCTCACCGGTCTTTCCAGCCAGGAGCGGCGCGAGCACGTATTGACGGCGCTGAAGCTGGTCGGATTGGCCGATCGCGTCGATCATTATCCGCGACAATTATCGGGCGGTCAGGAGCAGCGGGTGGCCATCGCCCGGGCCATCGTCACCGATCCGACGATCATCCTGGCCGATGAACCGACGGGAAATCTGGATGCGCGCTCGGCCGAAGAGATCCTCACCTTGCTCCAGCAGTTGAACGAGCAGCTCCACAAGACGATCGTTCTGGTCACTCACGATCCGCGAGCGGCCCACTATGCCAAGCACGAGCGGCATCTGGAGAAAGGCATCCTTCTCCCGCCGGGCGTCACCTACACGGTGGAGGAACGGGCATGAGCTATTCGGGATTCGTCTGGAGGAACGGGACGCGCAATAAGCGCCGCGCCATCCTGACCATGCTGAGCGTGGCCCTGGCGCTGTTCGTTCTCTCCACG
>RFHM01000324.1 GCA_003696865.1 Acidobacteriota bacterium
GCAACAAAAGCATTTGGAATGAGTTACGATGAGGTTAAACGGAGACGCTCGCTTCCCGAGATCAAGCAGATCGAGAAGAAACTGGCTTCGATCAAAGATGTGGACCAGCGCATGATCAAGATCGTGCAGATGTACAATTCCGAGCAGGCGCCGACACTGGAGGAGATCGGTCGCAAGTTCGGATTGACGCGGCAACGAGTTCATCAGATTCTGAAGGAAGCCCAGGAGAAAGGTCTTGAGGTTGCTCGTCGAAAGCCGACGCTGGGGCATTGGATCGAGCGGTGCAAGATTTGTCAACAGATGAGGAAGCTGGCAGCGCGACAACCGCTGATGACCACGCGGAACATCGCTCAGACGCTTCGCATTCCGACTTGGAAGGTCTACTGGCACCTGAACAAGCTCAGAGCCAGGGACCTCGTCCCGCCGCACTTCGGTCACTTTCGGAGCGAACGAATCATCGAAGCCATTAAGCTCTACAACCGAAATCCATCATTGAGCGCGTGGAAGTTGGGTCAAAAGCTTGGCTACAAGAATCTGCCTGCTCTGTTCAGGGAGTTGAGACGGCGAGGTTTTGGTTACTTGCTGGTTCCCAGGGTGGGTAATGCCAAGGACACTCATTCAGCAGCTACTCGCAGACAAGGGCGCAGGATCTCGACGCGCCAGCAGGGCCTGAAACGCAAAACGGCCTGATCGGTCCTCAGAAACGAGTCCTGGCTTGGAGCTGCATGGTGCTCTGTGGATTCAACCGAGCATCGAGGTTACCCCTCATTCACATGCGCCAGTAGGTTGCGACACCTTCGGCCCGTTCGCCATTGAAACTCGGTGCTATCGATTGAGGAGAGACGCCATGAGGCTTGGGGTAAAAGGGAGAAGTGTACTCTTTTCGACCGCCAGTTCTTGATGGTGTGAGCTGAGATGACAAGGTTCGCTTTCGGCCGGGGCGCGCACGGCCTCTCTCCTCACTCACGGTTGACTCAGTAACTATTTATTTTAGAATACGTTGCACTCGGCGCCGATCCCCACAGCCAATACCCCCTGAGAAAAAACATCGGCCGCTATCGGGTTGAGCGTTTCTCGGGAAGCGCATGGTCTTCAACGGCCACCACGCCATCGATGGCCTCCCCGGTGACCTGTGCCCGGGTGAGCTCAATCAACTTTTTGCTTGACAAAAAAGCTATTATTGTTATAAAAATAGAACAACCGATCGCGATGAGTGGTCGGTTGCTGAACGAAGGACGAGAGTTGAAACGATGAATTCGAACAAGCGATGGGATCAACGGATCGCCTTCTTTTTCCCTGGCATAGTGGTGCAGTGGAAAACGGGAGGGGAGAGTCCACCCATTCTCAAAGAGACAAAATGCTCGACCTCCTGCTGGCATCCCTGAGTGGGGATGGTCTCGGCGAGGGTCTTTAATCCACCTTGTGGAGGGGCCTATGACGACGAGAAACGACCTCAGATTCAAGCTGCTCACACTGATGCTGGTGGTGTGCGCGAGCACACCAGCATTTGCCGCTCAGTGGGCCGATGGGAATCAGCCTGTGGTGAACGTGGCTGATTACTACCCGCTACAGGAAAAGAATAGTTGGACGTATCAGGAAAGAGAGTTCCGGGCTGATGGCCGGATATTTTATCGTTTACGAACACAGACGGTCAAAGGGGAAGCCCGACTCGATGGGCAAATTCGGGCCAAGAAGCTGGTCGATGACACGGGCGCCTACTATTTGGTGTCGGTCGATCAACAGCATCTGGTCATCTATGGGCATAATGCCGGCTATGGAGATGTAACCTATAACCCGCCGTTCACCTTTCTCAATGTGACCTATGAACCGGGGAAGGTGTATCGCGTTCCTCATGCGCCATCCAAAGGGAAGCCGGTGTTCTCCGAAGCGACGTACTATGGATTTGAGAGCGTCGAAGTCCCGGCGGGTGCCTTCAAGGATTGTCTGAAGGTGACATTTCGGTTCGAACGGCCATCGGGGACGACGCATTCGATCACTTCGTTTTTGGCCAAGGGAGTAGGCGTGGTCAAAGAGATTCATGAGATCTACTCTCCCATTGCCAACCAGACGCTCCGCGTCGAGCGAGAGCTACTTCATGGAACTGTGGATGGGAAAAAGATCGGTGGCGACGCCGCCCAGACGGTGAAGATTGCCGAGTATTTTCCGTTCCACCAAGGCGATAAGTGGACCTATGACTGGGAGTTTCGTCTTCCCAACGGGACGGTGAAGCGGTTTGAGCGCACACGGCGATTTGAGGGAACGAAATTCTTCGATGCGGGGGCGGCGTTCAAGCTGGTCGACGACACTGGGGAGGAGTACCAATACTACATGCTGGATCGGCGAACTGGGCTACGCATCGTCTCTTCGCACGAGCGGGGTATGCGAGCCCAGGGCGTTGAATTCAATTACGATCCCCCTATGCTCCTGGGCCGGGATGACTTGGTGCTGGGTCGCGAGTACAAGTACAGTCAGGACCTCGGCAAGTACTTCGTCCACTTCACGACCATCTTGGATGGATTTCAGCCGGTGACGACGCCGATGGGGCGCTTCGAAAAGTGCCTCCGGGTATGCGTGAACTGGGAGACGGGTACGAACTCCGTCCGCAGTACCTACTACATGGCCCGCGGGGTGGGCATTGTGGCCTATGATTATGAGAACTTCAACAAGCGAACGCGCCAGTTGGCCATTGCCTCCCATGGGGAGCTGAAAGAGGCGTTGATCAGCGGGCATCGCGTCACATTGGCCAAGGAGGCGGCTGATCTGTGGGATCGTATGGTCGCCGAGTTGCGAGCCGCCGAAGAAGATCCCGAGGCTCGTCGCATTTTCAAGGAGGCGAGCTTGAACCGGTACGTGTGGGACAAGGACCTGGGATTCCGCGGCTTCGAGGCTGATTTTACGATCAGTATCGATGGGGGAGAACCCCTCCAAGGCCACATGCGGTGTGATCCGAACCTGAAGATCACGGTCGATCTCCCCGATCCCAAAGCCCGGGTGCTGGCTCATACCGAATGGAGCCAGTTTGTGACCCATCGTCAACCTCGGAAGCCGTTCGATGACTGGTATGGTCCGGACAAGGCGAAGTTCAAGCTGGGCAAGAAACGGCCAGAAGGTCAAGAAATTTACGTCGAGGGCGATGCGATGGGTTCCAGCTATATCGTCGCCGATAAGATGATAAAATACCTCAGCCGGAATATCGGCCGATTCGATTTCACCATTCACAACAAGAAGAGCTTCTTGGTAGAAGATGGACGGTATATTGCCACCGAGTATGGAGTGACGTACTACAAGAAAGGGACCAAGCAGGTCGTCGGTAAGGACGAGTTCGTCGACGAGTATGTGAAGAAAGGTCCCTACTGGGTGCCGAAAGGCAGGCTCCATCTCTCCACGATGCCCGGCCAGCCGGCGCGGGTGGAAATGAAGATCACTCGACTGGAATACCTGAAGTGATGGTAAATCCTGGGCTCGAGGCCGACCGGTCCGTTGGCTTCGAGCCCGGGGTGGATAGGAGGGAATGTATGCGTAAGATGAGGGTTGTCAAGTTGGTGTTGTGTACGGTTTTCATCTTCCTGATCGATGGGCTCTTTCACTGCCCGGTTCTTCGAGCCATGCCTCGGTTCATGGAGTGGTATGCGGCCAGTCCATATGCCAAGGCGGAACTGAAAGGCCGATGCACGATATGTCACGTTCGGCAGGATGGTTTCGGACCGCTGACGGAATTTGGGGAGGCATTTGCCGATCAAGGATATCGGTTCACGGCCGAGCTCCGACAAGCCTATCCCCAGTTCTTCGCTGGCGGGGAGGAAGCCAGATCAGACGCGGCGGCCGCTGAATTCGATGCCAAGGCCTTTTTCGCGGAGAACTGTGCGGCATGTCACGGGGAGGACGGGAAAGGTGGTCCGGCAGCGGCGGCACTGAATGTCCCCGATTTCTCCGATGGAAGCTGGCAACAGAGCAGGACCAACGCCCAGTTGGCCGAGACGATAAAGAATGGTCGGGGAGCCATGCCGGCATGGGATGAGAAGTTGAACGATGAGCAGATCAAAGCCATGGTCAATCTCGTCAGAGAGTTCGCTCAGTGACGAAGCCGTCCAGGTGGAGAGAGGCACGCCCCGGCGCGCGCGAGATGGCCATGCACGGCGCTTCGAGTGAACCTTGATGCCTTACGCAGAGATGTAGTATGCTCAAAGCACCACTTCATCTGGAGTGGTGAGGTTTCTCAATTAGCCCGGTAACCCTTGGCAAGGCGACCATTGCCGAACTCCATGGGATTCAATACTACCGCAAGTTAAGGAGGAGATGATGAGCAAAAAGACCCGCATTCTCGCAGTTGCCAGCCTCTTGGTCGTGTCGTCACTCACCGCGCCCGTGTCTCGGTCGCAGGTGAGTTTCGACTTCAAGGGGACATGGTATCTGACGTTAAATTTTGGTCCTGGTGCGCCGACCTTCAATTACGGAGTTGTGGCGGAGGCATCGCCGGGATTCCTGGATCTGGCCATTCAACCCAACGACAATTTTGGTGGTGGATTGGTTATCGGGCCCTGTCAGTTTGGCCCGCTCGGTCGAGCCAGTGGGATGACGTGGCGCGGCACGCCATTGACCGGCGCTGATGCTACGGGAGTGAGTCTCACTTTCGAGGTTCCCAGCGGTCGGACGCCGTCGACCATCGTGCTCCGTGGGGATTTCATGACTCCCAATCGCATTGAGGGAACGGCGATCATCATCGGGGATAACACCAATGCCTCGGCCAGCGACTTCGACCCCAATGTGGGGTATGATGTGAACTTGGGAACATTCGTTCTGGAGCGGGCCGATTCACCTTGTGTGGCTCCGTAGTCTGTCTCGGGATGTGGGAGGCGGAGACCACCGGCCGTCAGTTCCCGTCCGTATGCCGGATTCAGTCAACGGCCGGTGGTCTTCATCAGTAAAGCCGGTTGGGCCTGTGACGACTGTCTGTGGCCGAGAACCCGAGAATATGAAGGTGATGCGTTGACGAGTGAGGGGAGTGGTCACACACCGAACGAAACCGGGCTGAGGTCGGCTATGGAGTTTCAGCATCGAGAGATCCCACTCTATTATCAGCTAGAGAATATTCTCAGAGAGAAAATTCGCTCGGGCGAGTTATCCCAGGGTGAGAAGCTGCCAACCGAGAACGAGCTCATCGAGCAGTATGGGGTGAGCCGCACCACGGTCAGGCAGGCGCTCGCTGCCTTGGTGAAAGAAGGCATCCTGGAACGTGTGGCCGGAAGGGGGACGTTTGTGAAGCGGGTTCCTTCCCCGGACGAAACCATCCGGTTGACGGGCTTCATAGATGGATTGAGTAGCGCCGTGGGAACCAGGAGCGAGATCCTGGATGCTCGATTCGTCTCGGCTCCGGCCAAGGAAGCGGAGGCATTGCACATCGGCCCCGGGGATAGAGTGTGGCGCCTCAAGAGAATCAGGTATGTTCAGGAGGCTCCCTACGCCTATACCGAGAGCTATTTGCCGGCGGACGTCGGTGAGCGATTGACTGGCGAGGACCTCTCCCGTCCTCTTTTACGATTATTGGAGGAAAGAGGAGGCATCCGCCTTGGGGAGGCCAGCGCCGTCATTGCCGGGGCATTAGCCGATGCATCCATTGCGTCGGTGCTTTCGACTAAAGTGGGAGCTCCCTTGTTGCTCATTGAGACCACTTTCAGTGACGTTCGTGACCGACCCGTTCAGTTCGTGCGGGGATTCTACCGTAGTGATCTGTACCGGTTCAAGATTCACCTCACTCACCAGTTGGTTGGCGATGCGCGCCGATGGCGGTACCACATTACGTCGATAGAGACCCCATCAGAGTGAACGATGCAAATGGAACCCTTTTCCATCTGGGAGGTGTATCCTTGGCTCCGCTCTTTGATTTAACTCTTTCATGTGAAAGAAATTACTCCGTCTCACGATGCATTCTCCGACGCCAGAAGAGAATTTTTTCTTGACTTTCGGAATTAAATGTCATAAAGTTATGACAACCAAATCAAAGAGGTCCTGATCGGTAAGGATGGACCGAGCCGAAGTCGAGGCGAAGTTTGAGTGGGAACTTCGGATGGCGGCAGCTTGCTTCCATCAACTGACTGCGAAGGGAGGAGTTTCAACCATGCATCGAAACTCAACGTGCATAAGCATGAGGGTGGCCGGGGTCTTCTGCTTACTGGTCGTGCTCAGTCAGCTGGTGTGGGCGCAGCTGACCGGGCGAGTGGTGGGTCGAGTCACCGATCAAACGGGTGCGGCACTGGCAGGGGCCGCGGTCACCATCCGTAATGTAGCCACCGAGGCGGAGCGGACGACGGTCACCAATGGGGAAGGGGAATATGAGTTCTCCGGTTTGTCGATTGGGATCTATCGCATCAAGGTACAGAGTGCGGGATTCTCGGATGCTTCCCGGAGCGTCACCATTGCTGAACCAGGCGAGGTCTTACAGGTGAACTTCGAGTTGAGCCTCGGTGGCATTGCCGAAGTCTTGACGGTGACGGCCAGCCGTGGCGAGCGCGATGTGCTGGAAGTGCCGGCGCGGACGGCGGTGATGACCGAGGAGCTCCTCCAACGGGAGAATCCCACCACCACGGGAGACGCCCTGCTCCGATTGCCCAGCCTGACGCCGGTCAACAGTGGCCCGTATCTGGTTCGGCCGCGATTGCGCGGATTGGACTCGACGCGACTCATTCTCATGGTGGACGGGGAACGACTCAATACATCGCGCGTAGCGACGGATCGGGCCGGACCGGAGATTGGGTTGGTCGATCCGAGCCAAATCAAGGCTGTGGAAGTCGTTCATGGTGCCGGGTCTGCTCTCTATGGAACGGATGCCCTCTCGGGCACAATCAACATTATCACCGACATGCCTGAGGCGGTAGATGCTGGGCTCCATATTGGAGGGAGTTTGAACGGGTTCTTCAGTTCTAATGAGACGGGACGACGGGGCACGGCCAAGCTGGATGTCGCCGGGAGGAAGTTCGCCGTTCGCGGATCGGTCATGCTGGAGCGCTACCCCAACTATCATGCCGGAAAGCCATTCAATGAGACGAGCGAGCCGGTCGTCGTCCCGGTGACCGTATTCAGCAATACGCCGAGGACGAATCCGGAGGTGTTGAAACCCCCTCCCGGGCATGTCGTCCAACAGGTTTTCTTCGGCGTGGTTCCCGATCCGTTCAACGAGCCATTCACGCGGACCTCATCCGAGATCGCCAATTCTCAATCGCACGGGAGCAATCTCAGTCTCACGGCGCGGTTCTTCCCGGTTGAAGGACAGTCCTTGCGCCTGAAGTTGACCCAACGGCGAACGGCATTGACCGGCTTTCCCGACTTCAAACAGCCCTTTTTCTTCCAGATCATCAATCTCCCGTTCAGCGACCTGGACAAAGTGAGTCTGCGTTATGAGGGAACGGGACTCTCGTCGTGGCTGGCGCGCGTCTCTGCCGGGGGGTACTGGCAGGATCAGGATCGGATGCTGCAGAATGATATCTCGGTACGGGGAGTGAGTGAGTCCGATATTCCGAATTTCGACACGTTGACGCGGGTGGATATCCTCAGTCGAACGCGCCAGGACGTGAAATCGTTCGGGTTCGACGCCAACGTGGGACTTCTGTTGGGGCTGAAGAACATGTTGACGCTCGGCGTCGATTACTTCCGGGATCATAGTCGTGACTCGCGGTTCACGCTGGTCGATGTGACCATCATCGGTGCGGCCAATCGGGAGACGGGCGCCTTCTTCCAGCTCAATGCTCCGGTGGTCACGGGAGTGGTTGGTCACCCTCAACGGGTTCCCATTTCTAATTTTCAGAATGTGGCCTTTTTTGCCGAGGACGAATTTGACATCTTCCGATGGATGCGTATCCTGGGGAGTATTCGCGTGGATCGAATCAGCGTCGAGGCGGTGCCCACCCCCGGTTACGAGCCTCGCATTCCGTTGAGTGATCCGCCGTTAGATTCCTCGGCTTTTCCCTCACCGTCAGGGATCACCCTGAAGCGGACGGCGACCACGGGGAGTTTGGGATTCGTCCTTCGTCCCAGTCCGGTGATGAGTATCACCGCTCGCATTGGTCGGAGCTTCCGTCATCCCAATCTGGAGGAATTGTTCTTCTTTGGGCCGGCGACGATCGGGGCTATTGTCCCTAATACCAAAGTCAAACCCGAGACGGGCGTCAACGTAGATGTAGGCCTCAAGGTGAGGACTTCTCGTTTCGCCGGTGAAGTGACCTATTTCAACAACACCTTCATGAACTTCATTTCCACGGAGATCACTACGGTGTCCGATAATGATCCGGAGTTCGGGGATGCCCAACCCATCTCTCAGGCGGGGAACTTCTTCCGACGACTTCGCATCCAGGGAGTGGAGGCCAGTTGGGAATATCCGCTTCCTTTCCGGGGGACGACGTTCACATGGTACGGCAATCTCTCTTATCTGCGCGGCGAGATCTTAAACGGTGAAGCGGTGCTCAGAACCCGTGAGGGCATTGGCGTTGTTGATGTGTCCCATCGGCCGGCGGATAACATCACGCCGTTCAAGTCCGTAGTGGGTCTCCGATGGAACGATCATGCCAATCGCCTCTGGTGGGACTATAATGTCCGTAGTCAGACGCACGTCAATCGCGTGTCGCCCTTGCTCGCCGATTCTCCTTTCCTCATTCCCCAGGATTTGTTCGGCCTGTACGGATTCAGCGTTCATACCCTCCACGGCGGTTATAACTTCCACACCGAGCATTATACGATGGGCATCACGGTGGGCTTAGAGAATCTGGGGAATAAATTTTATCGAGAGCAGTTTCAATTTGCGCCGGCCCGTGGGCGCAGTTTCACGTTGGGGATTAACGTTCGGTTCTTCTAGGCCCAGCGTGGTTGCGCCGGCGTATTTTTTGGCCTACATTCCATTTGTGGAGGGAGCCATGAGAAGGAAAGAGCCACACTGGATATTGCGCCGTGGTGTGGCCCTGGCCGTGGCCAGTCTTATCGGCGGGTTTGCGACTGTGGGTCACCCGCAGGAGGGGTCCTCATTGGACATCTCCTCCTATGTCCCGTTGGATAATGGGCGCGTCTGGACGTACACGTGGGAAATCCAGATCAGGGGCGGAGGGAAACAGGTCGTCACTCGAACCAAGAGCTTCGAAGGGCCCGAGTTCATTCCCACGGGCTATGCGTACAAGTTCGTCAGCGACCTCGGCGATTACTCCTTGTTGTCCATCGAGAATGGTGAATTGCGCCTTCATGGGACCGTGGAGCCGCATCGGGGGAATCGGTTCATGTTTGACCCTCCGGTCGTGCTGTATGCGCCCAATATGGTTTTTGGTCGAGCCTATAAGATGACCCAGCAGTCTGGCGATGAGGCGGGCGTTCGGACATGGTCGACCATCGTCGATGGATTCCAGGCCGTCAATACGCCGATGGGACGGTTCGACCATTGTTTGAAGATTCGCTTGGAGATGGACAGCGCCAACGCCCGCTCGAAAGCTACCTACTACTATGCTCGACACGTGGGCTTGGTCGCCTATCAGTATAAGGCATGGGAAAAAGGGCAGGCGACGCCCGAGGTCGCCGTTGATGCGCGCTTGAAGCTAACACAAGTTGGCGGGAAGACGTTCACCAACGTGGCCCAGTTGAACGAGTTGGAGGCCGAACTCGCCAGTGGAACGACCGCCTTTGATGATCCGGAGGCCAGAAAGCTGTTTCGGCAAGCCTACGAGCGGTTGTATTTCTGGCCGGCGAAGTTTCCCGGGTTTGAGGCCCGCTTCACTATGAAACAGGAATCGGCAGCAGATCCGCACGATCTCGTCGAGGGGAGCATCGTGGTCTCGCCCGGATTGAAAATCAAAGTGCATGGCGCTAATAAAGAGGCGGCCATAGAGGTGGAGAGCGAGATGAGCCAGTTCATCACTCATCTGAAGAACAAGCCCTTTGACAACGAGTTCGGTGAGGCCATGTTCTCGGTTGAGGATCGGTCGTCGCCCCAAGGCTTCCGGATCAACGTTTCTGCTCCCAATACCATGGGAACGGCCTATCGAATCAAGGACGGCAAGATCCTGCAGATCGCTCACTCTTATGGGCGC